>JASHTZ010000434.1 GCA_030040295.1 Terriglobia bacterium
GTCCGGAAAGCGAGGCACTGGCGATGGCAAAACAATTTCTGTGCGGGGTTTGCAACCAACCCGAAAAGCAGTGCAAATGCATCAAATATTGCGCCCTATGCAAATCCGATTACGGCGTGCGGCTGACCGAGGACGGCCAGTTCTATTGCGCGGATTGCCGAGAGGCGTGCGATTACAAAACGCAGGAGACGGCGTGAACCGCCCCGCGATGGCGCAAACTCTGCTATGCTACCCATAGGATTGCATTAACCGAATCAATTGAAGAAACGGCGAGATCGTCAGCCCCCGGAGATGATCGAGCGGCGCGGACCGGCTTTTCAGCGCCCGAAAATCGCAAAATGACCCGAATCGTTCTTGGCAGCGAGCCGCGATTGCTGAGCGTTCTGCGCGCGGTGGTAAAATTTCGCGCTCAGGAAGCGGGATTTTCGCAATCTGACTCCGAATATGTTGCCCTGGCCATTGATGAGGCAGCGGCGAACATCATCCGGCACACTTACGGCGGATGCCACGATGAGCACATGGCGCTCGAAATACGGCGACTGCCGGACCGCCTGGAATTTATCCTGGAGGATTGGGGTCCGAAGGTCTGCGAAGACAAGATTCGCCCCCGCGCGCTCGACGAGCTGCGGCCGGGTGGACTGGGCACATTTTTTATATACAGTTTTATGGACGAATGCTCCTACGATCAGGATTGCAAGAACGGCAATCGCCTGAAGCTGGTCAAGTTTCTGTCGAGAAAGGGTGCCTGCGCTAATGACAGTTCAAGTGCGAAAGCTCGATGAGGTCTCAATTCTCGATTGCTCGGGCGAGGTGGACCTGTACTCCTCGCCGCGCCTGCGCGAGGCGCTGATGACGGAGATCAAAACGAACGGCCCCGCTGTGCTGGTGAACATGTCGGGCGTTGCCTATATTGACAGCTCGGGAATCGCCACACTGGTGGAGGGCTTGCAGCATTCGCGGCAGACCAAGACGCATTTTGGCCTTTTCGGATTGCGGCCCAACGCCCGTTCGGTATTGGAGTTGGCTCGGTTGCACAAGGTTTTCACCCTCTTCGACAACGAAGCGGAAGCTCTCGAAAAAATCGGCTCAGTAAAACCCTTTGATGGAGTGTAAGAGGCCGTGGTAAGTGGCCAGTGGTAAGTGGTCAGAAATTGGCGCACCAGAGTGCGCCGTTTTTGCTAACCGCTAACCACTGGCCGCTAACCACCGTATTCCCATGACTGCTGTACTGGTTTTTCTTGGACGCAATACGCTGGGATTCTTCCGCTATGTCGGTGGAATCTATGATCTGAGCGCCAAGGCCGCGTACTGGACCTTTGTCGCTCCCTTCAAGGGCCGTGATTTGAAGTGGGGGAACGCCATCCATCAAATGGTGGTGGCGGGAGTTGATTCCATCCCCATCGTCGCGCTGATTTCGCTGTTTATCGGCATTGTGCTGGGTTTACAGGGCGCCTACCAGCTCGCGAAATTCGGCGCCACGTATTTTGTGACGGCGCTGGTGGGCGTTTCGATGACGCGCGAGCTGGGGCCGCTCATCACCGCCGTCATCATCGCCGGGCGCTCGGGCTCGGCGTTTGCCGCCGAACTCGGCACCATGAAAGTTTCGGAGGAACTCGATGCGCTCGAGGCCATGGGGCTCGACAGCGTGCGCTACCTCGTGGTGCCCAAGTACCTCGCTATGCTGGTGATGATGCCCTGCCTGACGCTGATTTCCGACTTCGCGGGTATTTTGGGTGGAGCGGCCTTCGAGGTTGCGGAACTCGGCAAGACGTTTGCCATGTGCCTTTCGGCCACGCAGGACGCGCTGGTGATGCATGACATCACCACGGGGCTGATTAAGAGCCTGGTGTTCGGCCTGATCATCGCCGAGGTGGGCTGCTACGAAGGATTTTCCGTGCGGGGCGGCGCCGAGGGCGTGGGCAAGGCCACCACCTCTTCCGTGGTGGTTTCGATTTTCCTGATTATCCTGGCGGACGTGATCTTTACCGCCATCTTTTATTTTACGAGCTGATCATGGAGAACGACTACCAAGGGCCAATGATTCGCGTCTCCGACCTGGTCACGTACTACGGCGACCGGCGCATCCTGAACCACGTCAACCTGGACTTTCCCGCCGGTGAGACGATGGTGATCCTGGGAGGAAGCGGAACCGGCAAGAGCACGCTGCTGCGCCATATCATGCGCCTGGAATTCCCCACTTCCGGGCGGATCTTCATTAAGGGCCAGGACATTTGCCCCATGTCGGAAGATCGCTTCAACCAGATTCGCCGCAAAATCGGGATGCTGTTTCAAAGCGCCGCGCTCTTCAACTCCATGACCATTGAAGATAACGTGGCATTGCCGCTGCGCGAGCTGACCCAGCTTGAGGAGTCCACCATCCGCATCATGACGCGCATCAAGCTTGACCTGGTGGGGCTGAACGGATTCGAAAACTATATGCCCTCGCAATTGAGCGGGGGCATGAAAAAACGCGCGGGCTTGGCGCGCGCGCTGGCCATGGATCCGGAGATTCTCCTCTTCGATGAGCCCTCCGCCGGGCTCGACCCCATCACCGCGGCAGGGATCGATTCCCTGATCCTGAAACTGAAGCTGGCCTTCCGCATGACCATCGTTGTGGTAACGCACGAATTGGCCAGCGCCTTCATGATTGCCGACCACATCACGGTGATGGACCACGGCGAAGTGATCGCCACGGGAACGCCGGAGGAGGTTCGCAATTCCCAGCACCCGCGCGTGCTGCAATTCCTGAACCGGATCCCCGAGGGCGATCAGGTGGACGCCCAGGAATACCTGCGGTCGCTGACGGAAAATTAGGGCGAAATTCGAAACTCGAATGTCGAAGCTCGCCCCCCTAACAGTGAATTTGATTTCTCAACCGTAGCCGGCGGCTGCGGGAGGCGAATTTCGAGTTTCCAGTTTCGAGTTTCGACATTTGCGAGGTGAGAACCATGGCGCGTACGGGCGAAGAAATCAAGGTGGGGGTAGTGGTAGCTATCGCAGCGGCGCTGTTTCTGGTGGCGCTGATCTTTGTAGGCGGAGTGAACCTCTTCCGGAATCAGAAAGTGCAATACACCACTTATTTCAAGTTCGCCGGCGGGCTCGAACCGGGAACCGTCGTGCGATTCGACGGCTTGAAAGTGGGCGCGGTCAAATCCGCCTCCCTCGACCCCGAGGATAATACCCGCATCAAAATCGTGTTGGAGGTTGCGGGGAAGACGCCAATCCGCGCCAACTCCAAGGCGCGCATTTCATCGCTGGGTTTCCTGGGCGAGAATTACCTGGAAGTTTCCGCCGGGACGCGCGACGCCCCCATTTTGCCTCCGGGAAGCGAGATTCCCACTGTGGAAATCGTGCAAATCTCGGATGTTTTCAACAATGTGAACAACATCACCCTGAATGCTACAAAGCTGGTTAACGACCTGGACGATCGCTTTCTAGCGCTCTCTGATAACGCCAACCTGCTGATCAAGAACCTGAACGGGGTGGTGAGCCCCGAGAACAAGGACCATATCATCTCCGTGCTGGCCAACACCGACGGCATGCTGAAGGACTCGCGCCCACACCTGGAGAATGCCATTGCCAATCTGGACACGGCGAGCGGAAAAGTTGCCCCGACAATTGACAACGTGAACGGGGCCGTCGGGCGCGCCGACAAGCTCACCGGCCACCTGGACGAAGTTGTTGAGGAAAACCGGAAGCAATTTCACGACACCCTGGTTCAATTGCAATCTTCGCTCATCGAGGCGGAGCGAATGATCAATGATCTGAACGATACACTGGGGTCAAACCGCGGAGATTTGGATGAGACGATCGAGAACATCCGCGTCTCGAGCGAGAACCTGAAGGAATTTACGGATACGCTCAAACAACACCCCTACAGCTTGATTCGAATCAAATCGGAAAAGGATCATGTTCCGCCCACGGGGAAGTGATGGCTGCCTTTCTCACCTGTCCGTCGGGATCAGCGCCGGCGCGGGCTGCGGAGTGATGGTCAGCCAGTCTGCGCGCACGCGGTCCCACTCCTGAATGAACAAGCCTTGCGCTTCAAAGAACGTTCGAATGCGCGCGGCGTCCCATCCGGCGATCTCCTCGAGGATCGGCACAATAATGCTCAGGGCATCGTCGCTCAGCACGGTGCGGGCCGCGATGGGAGCGATGTGCCGCGCCTGAGATACAGCGATGGTGAAGCCCTCGCGCCGATTCACGTGCAGCATGACATGAATGTCTGAACCGCCATCACCCACGTACAGGATCCGCTCGGGGGCAACTTGAAGCTTTTTCTGCAAATCGTCCAGCACTGCAACTTTGCCGTACCCGGCGTTCACCCGGATGATCGATTCCACCTTCCCAGCCTTGTCGTACTGCAACTGCGTGCCATGGATGTGATCGGCGGGGATAATTTCTTCCAGCGCGGCTTCAATGACCTCTTGTGGCGCTGCGGAAAGCACATGAAAGTCAAAGCGGAAGCCCGGAATGGCGTGCGCCAGCAATTCCGAAAGCTGCCGGATGTTTTTCTTCAAGCGCACGCTTTTTCCTGCCTGGGCCAGGTGTTCCTTGCGCACGTTGGCGCGGTAATCGGGATCATGGAGCATCAGGTAGCTGAGTTCACCACCCTGTTGGACAAGATTTTGCACCGCCAGC
Source organism: Terriglobia bacterium (assembly GCA_030040295.1). Classification (GTDB taxonomy): domain Bacteria; phylum Acidobacteriota; class Terriglobia; order UBA7540; family UBA7540; genus Bog-366. The sequence goes on from JASHTZ010000434.1 coordinate 4,642, forward strand.
ATGGCCACTTTGGCTTCAAAAACCTTGGCGGGAATTCCCGCCAGTTCACTCAGCACCAGTCCGGAATCATTAAAGCTTAAGGTCTGGTCGAAATCGCTTGCCAGCAGATACTGCTTCACTATTGGAATCGAAGCTTGCATAAATGACCTCCCACTTTCGTAGTCTGCACCTATCCGGCTACGGCCGATGTTCAGAATCGATGAAAATTTGATGACGGAGCGACTATCTGATTGAACTCATTTTCAAGTGAGCGCAACAAACGGAAGTGCTCCGCCCATTCGCGCCGCGGTAAGGAATAACGGATATTGGGGGCCGGCTCAGGTCTCTTTGTGGATGTCCCATAGCAAGATCAAGCGTAGCGCGGCATCGCACGTTTCGTCAAATCGATTGATTTTATGAGCTCCATAAGAGCGGGTAAGCCCCGTAGGTTGAAGGCGCCAGGAGGAAACGGGTAGTCGATCGGCAATGGACAGAAGGGCGTGCGACGTTGGAAGCATGCTTTCCTGGCGATTCATCTGCCGGTGAAAGTAATCATCCTCCGGCAAAGCCGGGGGATCACCCAACGAATTTGCCTTGGTTTGAAAAGTTCTTGTGGAGGAAAAAACCGGTTGTGATAGCATTTTGGATTTGTAACTACTTGAATGCCTGCACGGGAGTTTATCATCTGAGAAGAATCGGCAGCATGGCGCGTCGAAGAGGTTTAGCGGTTGCTGGCCCATCCAGAATCTCAGGGCAAATTGTCCTCCGAATCGGCATCTGGCTTGCCATTCTTGTGGTCGCCATCTCTTTAGCGCTGGTAGGGGTGGGGGCGGGGCTAACCTATTATGTGACCTCTCAGAAAAATACGGTCGAATCGGTCAATCCGCAATCCTACCTTTTGAGCAGTTACATTTCCCTGAGCTTTACCGACAAGGCGGGGGGAGAGCATGACGGCTGGCTGCTGCTCGGATTGCGCGGCGCTCCTGTCATCATCCTTTGCCACGGGTATAATTCCAACCGCTCCGAACTTTTGTCATTGGGCAGCATCCTGCGTGATAATCATTACAATGTGTACATCTTCAATTTCCAAGGACCGAAAACGAAGGAGAACCACTCGAACCTGGGTCCGCGGCAGGCCTCCGATTTAATGTCAGCGATTGATACCGTAACCAAGCAACCCGACGTCAATCCCAACCGGGTGGGATTATTCGGAGCCTCGGTTGGCGGTTACGCCGCCCTGGTGGCCGCCGAGCAGAGCCCCAAAGCAAAAGCGCTGGTGGTGGACACCACCTATACTACCCCGGAGCAGATGTTTGACTCACAAATCGAAAGCCTGTTGGGAGGCTCCAGCGGACTTTTCCACGTTCTGACTGCCGCGGAGTTTCACCTTGCCTCGATGGGAAGTCAAACCTACGCAATGCCTGCCAACCTGCCCAAACTTGCCGGCCTGCCCAAACTTTTCATTTCCGGGCGCGACGATGCTGCACTCTCGGCGATGACCGAGGAACTCTACAATGAGTCGCCCCAGCCCAAGCAGTTGCTGGTGATGGAGCACACGGCAAGCGGGATGGCGTCCGAGACGGAGAAGAAGGAATACGAAAACCAGATCCTCAATTTTTTCCTCCAATCACTCTCTCTCCGCGCCGATTAGGGCGGGCCAGCAATCTTGGATTCGGCAGCAATGAATCGCAGGGATGGGAGCTCCAAGCGAATTCAGAACCTCTGAGCGACGAATGAAACCTGCGGTGGTTGAAAACCGTCATCTTTCCGAACCGGCAGAGCACGTGGCGCCACGCCCGCAGGTGAGCTTTAATCAACGCTGCCAGTACTGGGCCGCGGCGGCGGCGCTGAAGACGCTGGGCTGGTTGCCCCACAAGTTTGCCCGACTGGTGTGCGCGCTGCTGGCGGCCTTGAGCTATTGGCTTTGGCCTCGCCTGCGGCGAGTGGGACTCTTCAACCTGCGTTTCGCCTTCCCGGATTGGACGGAGCGGCAGAGGCGCCGGGTGATTTTCGGACTCTTTCAGAATTTCGGGCGCATGCTGGCCGACTTTGCCCATTTCCCCCAATGGAATCGGAGCAACATCGAGAGCTTGATTATTTATGACGGATTTGAGAATTACGCGCGCGCCCAAAGCCAGGGACAGGGCGTGTTTTTCCTCACCGCTCACTTCGGCAATTGGGAATTGGGCTCTTTCGCCCACGGGGTGTACGGATATCCCTGCCACTTTGTCGTGCGCGAGATGGACAATCCTCTTCTCGATGAATTCATCAACCGCTACCGGTGCCTGAGCGGGGGCACGGCGATTGAGAAAGGCGAGTTCGCAAGGGGCGTTCTTCGCGCTTTTGCGCAGGGCCATGCCGTGGGCGTGCTCTCCGACCAGAACATGCTCCCGAACGAAGGCGTGTTCGTGGACTTCTTCGGAAAGCCGGCATGCACCACCACAGGACCGGCTCGCGTGGCGCGGAAAACCGGCGCTGCCGTCATTCTGGGGCTGGTCATTTGGGACAAAAAGCTGAAAAAGTACCGCCTGCGATTTGACCCTGTTGAGTGGATCCACTGCGATGACCCTGAGCAAGAGATTCTGGCCAACACCGCGAACTTCACCCGCCGGATTGAAGATTATGTGCGCCGCTATCCTGACCAATGGCTTTGGGTCCACCGGCGATGGAAAACCCGGCCGCCCGGTGAGCCACACCTGTATCCTTTCTGACTCGAGAATCGAAACCAGAAACTAGAAATCAGAAACCCGCAAAAACCGGCCATAGGCCAGTCTCCAGTTTCCGATTTCTAGTTTCCAGTTTCTATTTCCTTAGCGAGGCTAACCATGAAAGTCTCCGAAATTGCAGCCCTGTTGAAGTCGTCACCCATCGGCGACGCGGAGCGTGAAATTTATGGCGTATCTGCCCTGGAAGCCGCCGGACCCTCGGAGGTGGCATTTGTGGAGGGCGCGCGTTCGCTTGACCAAGCCAAAGCCTCGCGGGCGGGATGCCTGCTGGTGCCGGAGGGTGTGTCGTTGCCGGGAAAAACGACGGTTTCTGTTCTAAACCCCAAGCTGGCCCTGATCCGTATCGCCGGCGCATTGCACCCGCCTGCCTCTCCTCCGCCCGGAATCCATCCCCATGCCGTCGTGGCGCCGGACGCGAAGATCGCTTTGGATTGTTCGGTCGGCGCGAATGTGGTGATTGAAAGCGGCGCCTCAGTAGGTGAAGGGACGCACCTAAGCCCTGGCGTCTACCTTGGCGTGGGCGTGCGCATCGGGGCAAAGTCCATCCTGCACCCCAACGTTACGGTCTACTCCGGCGCGCAAATTGGCGACCGCGTCATCCTGCACGCAGGGGTGGTGGTGGGGTCCGACGGCTTTGGTTACGTTTTCGCCGAAGGGCGGCACGTGAAATTTCCACAGCTCGGCAAAATCGTAATCGAGGATGACGTGGAAATCGGCAGCAATACCACCCTTGATCGCGGATCGCTTGGAACCACCGTGATCGGCCAGGGAACGAAAATTGACAACCTGGTGCAGATTGCCCACAACGTCAAGATCGGCCGCCACTGCATTATTGTTTCGCAAACCGGAATTTCCGGCGGCGCGGAGATCGGCGACTATGTGGTGATGGCCGGTCAGGTGGGCGTGGGCGAGCGCGCGCACATTGAGGACCGGGTCATTGTAGGGGGACAATCGGGCGTTTTGCCGGGAAAAATTGTGCGCAGCGGCTCGGTAGTTTGGGGCACCCCGTGCCGGCCTATGAACGAGCACAAAAAAACCACCGCACGCCTGGCGAAGCTTGATGCTTTGGCGGAAAAAGTTCAGGCCCTCGCTGCGCAAATGGCCAAACTCTCCAGCTAAACGGCGCTATCAATCTCCCGTGGGAATGATCCCGGCATTTTCAACCATCAGGATTACGGTCCGTTCCGGGGCGCGCGTGCGGTGCAGGACTCCCTTGGGCACCACGAATCCCTGTCGAGGCCTAAGTTCCACGGTGCGGCCTTCCAGGTCGATTAAGAACCGGCCTTCAATGACATAAAAGAATTCATCATCGTTATCGTGCTTGTGCCAGTGATATTGGCCTTCCACCACTCCCATCCGCACGACGGATTGGTTTACCTGACATAAGGTCTGGTTAAACCACTTGTAAGCGCAGGCATCCGCCAGGGCCTTTTCGTCAATTACCTCGAGCGCCGGGAAAAGGATGTTCAGCCGGGTTTCGTAAGTATAGGAATGTGGGTCGCTCACCGTTGCTCCTTGGAAAGTCGGTACCTGAATAGGCAACCTATTTCATACGTTATCTAACCTCTCTTGACAAGGGGGATGTTTTTTCCTACACTTACAAGTCACAAGGGGTAGCCGTGTTAGGCGGATTCACTGGGGGGTGAGCCGCCTGCGCCAGTCATCGATCTATAAGGAGGAAACCTGTGCGTCGAACTGCCTTCGCTTTAGCTTTCGTGTTTCTCGCCATGCCGGCAATGACCTTTCGTGCGCAAGATTCCGCGCCGGCCGGGCCCACCGTCCCCGTCGCCTCTCGCTCGCAAGCGGATTGCACCGGCTTCATAGCCGATCCGATGGTTCCTCGCGACCTTTTTGTGACCGGCGGAGGGGATGATGACTTCCACTCGCTGGTACGCCAGTTTGTGGAAGGCGAATCGATTTTCATCGGTACGCAGGGTAAGGGCGAAACCATCAGCGTTGGGTCCGAATACATCGTTGTTCGCCCGGCCGACGAGCTTTTCCGCACCATGCGTTACACAGGTGAGCGGTCGAGCGTCGCCAAGCTCGGGAAGCCCTACGAGGATGTGGCAAGAGTCCGCGTGACTCATGTTGACCCGGAGGGACCCGTGGCAAAGGTCGTATTCTCCTGTCAGGGAATTCAAACCGGCGACACGCTGATTCCCTTTCAGCCCCGCGCCATCCCCGATTACACGCTTTCCGGGCCGCTTGACCACTTCGCGCCCCTTGACAATAACAAGCCGCATGGAATAGTTGCCGCGACCCTCAACAACTTTGGTTTCTTCGGCAACCAAAATGTGGTTTACCTGAGTCTGGGTGAGAAAGATGGCGCCAAGCCTGGGGAGCGATTCCGGATCTACAAGGTTTTTCCCTATCACACGCCGCCGGAGACCGTCGGAGAAGCTGTGGTGATGTCCGTTCAGTCAAAGTCGTGTGTGGCGATGGTCGTAGCCAGCTATCGCGAGATATCATCCGGCGACGGCGTAGAGGCGGAATAATCAAAGGTGCGGAGGGCGACCGGCAAAGCCAGGCGCGAATCCGGGCAAGTCATCTTCCGCACGTTGAATCCGCCAGGTTGAATCCCAAATTTCAAAAGCGCCGGGAGCCTTGACGTCGCGCGGCATGGCGCCCCGGCGCTATTCTTGTCTTTTCCCAAACGGGCTTTAGCTCGGGAGGGAGCATCCTCATGCGGCCGGGTGGGAAGTGCGGGCAGCGTGAGCTTCCTCAAACACCTGAGCCGTGAAGGCTTGAATTCGGGCGCCGTTTCGCCAAGCATCCGCAGGCAACCTTGCTTTGCGGCAAGTTTCCTCGAGGAAACGCCGTGAATCCCATTTCCATTCCGCGGCTACTTGCGGCAGCAGAAGGCCGCGCAGAGCGCCGTGCGAAATCAGCAGGCCATGCCGTCCGACTTCGACTTTTTCCGGGGAAATATCGAAAAGCGGGGAGAGGGCTGAAATTTCCAGATTCAACCCTGCCAATTCGTCTTTCGTAACGGGAGGAAACCGCGGGTCCTGCACCGCCGCCCACACCGCGCACTCGCGAACGGTTTGATATAAAGGTTTGATCGCCTCGATGACGCCGATGCATCCCCGTAAATTTTTCCCTCTGTGCAGGGTGACGAATGCTCCGCAGGGCTGGCACAGAGCTTCCGCGGATTCCTCGGCCGCGGGAATCTGGCCGCTGCTCATATATCCCGCCAGGGCTTCGCGCGCCAGGCGCAGCAGAACGCATTGATCATTTTCGCTGAGCGGCAACATCCTTTTCTTCCGGCACTTTTTCTTCGGGCGCGCTTTCTTCAGGCATCATGACCAGCACCCGGCGTGACGAGTGGCGTTTAACCCGTTCGTCCAAGAGCTTCCAGAAACTCCAGAAATATTGCACGGCGGAAACCACCGCGAACGCCACCACCATCCACAGCAGGACTTCGGCGAGCGGGTGTAGCAACTGAAACCTGCGGGCCTCCAAAATGATGACGGTGATGGCTACAACCTCGAACACCATCTTTGCTTTACCCAGCTCGGAAGGCTCCAAAAGATGTCCTTCTGCGGAAGCAATTGATCGAAGCCCGGAAACGGCGAATTCCCTTCCCACGATGATCACCACCATCCAGGCGGGAACGAGGTGCAGTTCCACGAGAGAAATGAAGGCGGAAGAGATCAGGATTTTGTCCGCAATAGGGTCGAGCAGAATGCCCAGTTTAGTGATCTGACCACGTCTGCGGGCCAGCATTCCGTCCAACAGATCCGTGACGGCGGCAAGCAGGAAAACCAAAACCGCCCACAAGTCCATGTTCTGGCCCTTCGTCAGCAGTAAGACCACTACAAGGGGGACAAAGAAGATGCGAAGAAGGGTTAGCGAGATGGGGAGATTCATGACCTTTCGAACCCACCCTTCATCAGGGAGGAAAAACACGGGCAAAGCCGCAAGAAAATTTTGGGAGTCGGAGGAAGGGGTTCTC
>JASHTZ010000435.1 GCA_030040295.1 Terriglobia bacterium
TTTTCATTTCGATACGGCGACCGCCCATCAACCGAGCTGCTGAAATTGTGGGAGCTGGACCGCCAGTCGCGGCGCGTGGACGAGAATCGGACGGAGCACACGCTGACTTACACCGATCCGCGCAGCGGCCTGGAGGTGCGCGTCGTCGCCGTCGAGTACAACGATTTCCCCGTGGTCGAGTGGACGCTCTATTTCAAGAATACCGGCAACAGCCCCACGCCGATTCTCGAGAACATTCAGGCGCTCGACACGCGCTTCGAGCGAGATGAGGATGGCGAATTCATTCTGCATCACAGCAAGGGCTCGCAGGCCAGCCCCACGGACTTTGAGCCGTTTGCCGACCCTCTGGAGCGCAGGTCCGAAAAACGCATCAGCGCCGCGGGCGGCCGGCCCACCAACACCGACATGTGCTACTTCAACGTCGCGTTGCCGGGCGAAGGCACGATTATCGCGCTCGGATGGCCGGGGCAGTGGGCGGCGCAATTCACGCGCGACGAAGGCACAGGGCTGCGAGTGCAGGCGGGCCAGGAGCTGACGCACTTCAAACTTCTGCCCGGAGAGGAAGTGCGCAGTCCGCTGGTGGCGCTGGTTTTCTGGCGCGGCGATTGGATTGATGGGCAGAACGTCTGGCGGCGGTGGATGATTGCCCACAACCTGCCGCGCCCCGGCGGACGGTTGCCCGCTCCGCTGCTTTCGACGGGGACCAATGGTTACACCATCGAGATGCAGGGGGCGAATGAGCAGAAGGAGCTCGACTTCATGCGGCAGTATTTCGCTCTCGGGTGGAAATTCGACTACTGGTGGATGGACGCCGGCTGGTATCCCTTCAAGGGCGGCTGGTGGAACACCGGAACGTGGGACCCCGACCCGGCGCGCTTCCCGCACGGCTTCCGCCCCATCTCTGATCTGGCGCACGCGCACGGAGCGAAGACCATTGTGTGGTTTGAGCCCGAGCGCGTGACCAAAGGCTCGTGGCTTTGGGAAAATCATCCCGAGTGGCTGCTGGGCAAGGGCGACGGCAATCGGTTGCTCTACCTCGGCAACCCGGACGCCCGTCAATGGCTCACCGATCACATCGACCACTTACTGACCGAGCAGGGAATTGACCTCTATCGGCAGGATTTTAATTTCGATCCGCTCGATCTCTGGCGCGCCAACGATGCTCCCGCCCGCCAGGGGATTACGGAAATCCGCCACGTCACCGGATATTTGGAATATTGGGACGAATTGCGGCGGCGACATCCCGACATGCTGATTGATACTTGCGCGAGCGGGGGCCGCCGCGACGATTTGGAAACCCTGCGCCGCGCCGTGCCACTGTGGCGAAGCGATTATGGATTTGACGACCCTACCGCCCAGCAGGACCTTACCTACGGGCTGGCGCTCTGGGTGCCGTTTTTCGGAACCGGCATCCGCACCTCAAGCCTATATTCATTTCGCAGCACGCTGGCGCTGGCGGTGGGCATGGGTGCCGACCCACGAAGCAAAAACGTGGACTTTCCCGCCCTTGAGCGCCTCGCGGCGCAGTGGCGCCAAGTCGCACCTTATTATTACGGCGATTTCTATCCACTCACTTCTTACACCACCGACGATAGTGCGTGGGCGGCATGGCAATTCAATCGACCCGACAAATCCGACGGCATCGTGCAGGCGTTCCGGCGGTCGCAGAGCCCCATCGAGCAGGTGCGGTTCAAGCTGCGCGGGCTCGATGCCGCAGCCGAGTACGCGGTCAGCAACCTCGATGCCCCCGGAGAGACGCGCGTCAGCGGCCGCGAATTGCAGGAACAAGGCCTGCCCCTCGCGATTCACGATGAGCCGGGAGCGGTGATTTTCATTTACAAGAAATTGGCTCGCTGAGCTGTGGCTTCTGACTCGAAGGTCCGTCGTGCCAATATACCCGAACCCCTGGCACGGACCTACGACCACGCTACTTGGTTGCTCGTTTTAAGCCAGAACTGGCGTTGCCGCCGGCATCTGATCCCACGTTCGACCTTCCAGTTGCCGCCCAGCTTTCTTTTTTCTCGTTCCTCCCCACTGCTTGAAGAAAAACGGGACGCTGGCGTCGAGGCACTGGTCACGAATGGCCAGGGCCCAGGTTGGGTCCATGGGGCGGGCGCCGGGGCCGGACTCACCGCCCACGATCACCCAATCGATCCCTTCAAGGTTTATGCCCGGAAGCGGACCGAGGAGAGGTTCGAGTGACAGGAATTTTACTTTGGCGCCGGTTTGGCGAAGGTGGTCGATACGCGGGATATATTTAAGACTCTCGACGCTCACGCCCATCCAGATGTGCGGCGCCCACGGGAGCATTGGCGAGAATTCCAGCAGCCGGTCCGACCGTTTCGTGAGGACCTGGAAGATATGCCAGTCGGCGCGCCGCATCACATCAAAAGTCTTAAGAATGAATTCCACGGGCACATCTTTGTGGAACAGGTCGCTCATGGAGTTCACGAAGATGGTCTGTGGTTTCTTCCACTTCAGCGGCAGTCCCAGCGAGCTCTCGTGCAGGGCCAAGTCAAAACCTTTGGCGTAGTTGGCTTGGCCCATGGCTTTAAGCCGCAGAGCCATCCGCTCGGCGTAGCAATGCTTGCACCCCGGACTGATTTTCGTGCAGCCCGTAAGCGGGTTCCAGGTGGCTTCCGTCCACTCGATTGCAGAATTACCTGCCATATTTTGCGCCCTCTGAACGAGATCACACTCGACCGAACGCCGAGATGTCTCGTTTGTAAGTCAGAAAGTAAACCCTCGCTGCCCGTGGGGGCCGATTTGCTTGATCTTGCGCTAGAGGTCATTGCCCCTGGGATGTTTGCTCGCGAATAGAAGATAGTAAAGCAACGTGTTCTTGTCCGTTCTCACCGGAACCCGATCGCTATCAAACGCGAGATAACCCAAGGACTGCAAATTTCCCAGATACTCTTTGGCGATCTCCGAACATGCTTGATCGAAGGATTTCAGCGATTGTTTATAGCGCTCCTTCCACCTCGAACTGCCCATAAACCGGTCGAGTGCGCTGGCGGCCGACTTGGTATATTGGCCAAGGTTCATTCTGATTCCCATGCCCTCGTGGAAGTTAATGACGAGGTCAACTTTGCGATTTTGGGCAAGTTTGCGGATGGTATCAAATATCAACGGGGAAAGGCCGGTGGGGTCGACGAATGCAAGCCCCAACCCGGCGGATGGAACCTTGACCCTATCGATTACATCGTTACAATCCCCAGCCAGGATTTCCACATCCTTTTCAGGTGCTCGGGCTTTTACTCTGGCCTTCAGGGCTTGGTAGCATTCCTCGTCTGACTCAACAAAAACGTATTTCGTAAAGTTGAATTTGAGAGCGATCAGAGGGGAACCATCGAATTCCTCGTTCGACCCACGAATCCGGCATTTCCCCGGCCCCGCGAAGAGGTCAACGTAATACAGCGCCCACTTCTTCTTCATCCCGACGGAGACAATATCTAGGTAGCGTTCGAGATAGTAGAGCTTTTCTTTTGCCCACGCCCCGCTGTCGCGAGCTACGAGACCATCACTTCCTAGCTGTTCTTTTTGAGCCATGGTTTTTCATCGATGCTTATAGCACAGATATCAGAGCCCGACACGACGACATAACCGCGGTGAGATTATTGGCGAATATAAAGCGAAAGTCAAGTCATTCGAGGTCACTGCGCTCGAGCACAGAGGCGATTTGGATGGCGCCATTGTCCAGTTTGAGAAACTTGCGCGCCTGCGACCACGGCTGCCCGCACCTCACTACCGCTTGGGCCGGCTCTTTGAGAGAAACACCGAACCGCGCCGGGCGTTGGGGGAATTCCAAGAGGCAACGAACCTGGCGTCGGATAATCCGCAGTACCGCGCGGCATACGAACTCGTTCTTCATCATCAATAGGGGACGCCAGGTTAAGTTTCAAATGCCGGTGGGCAGTGGAAGTCCTCAGGCGTGAACTTCTTCCGGCAGGGCGTGGGCGCGATCGGGCTGTTGAAGGTGATTCACCAGCCGGGCACGGACGGTGCGGATATGCTCGGCCATCAGATTCGCCGCCCGGTCGTGATTTCCCGCTTCCAGCGCTTCCAATATACTCAGATGTTGCTTCACGGAGGTGTGACTGGATAGCTCGAAAGTCCGCGTGCGGACGATGAGCATCTGGTTGCGCATATTCTCCAGAATTTTTCTCAGCCGGGTGTTACTGCTGGATTCCACCAAGGTGATGTGAAAGGCGGCGTCGGCGCGAATGTAATTGGTTTTGTCGTTCTCTTCGCGGAATTGCTTGGCGGACATCACGGCGCTCCGCATGCGAGCCAGGCTCTTCTTGTCGAGCAGCACGTTCCGCACCACCATTGACTCCAGCGCCTCGCGCAGTTCAAAAATTTCCTCAATGTCCTGGACGGAAAGCTCTGCTACAAAAGCGCCGCGGCGAGGAACAATGGTGATCAGCCCTTCCGACTCCAGGCGGTTCAGCGCCTCCCGCACCGGCGATTTGCTGATGCCAAAGCGCTCGGCAAAGAAGTTCTCGGTCAAGTGCTGCCGGCCGTCAAGCTTGCCCAGGATAATTTCATCGCGAATATGGCGATAGGCTTGCTGAGTCAGGTTTTCGGGAATTTTGAGGGCCACTTCACGTCTCCGAGCATTGATGTAGAGTTACGACGCAGGGCTTCTGCCTATGCGTATTATATATCAGAGTGGGTCCGGGTAGGCGAGAATCATTGGAGCGCTATCGACCTCCTGCCTTTTTCCCCGAGCTGAACGGAGGGGACATTCAGGCCGCTTGACCCGCCTTTGCCGCGATTACGGGCAACGTAATTCCCGCATGGGGGACGTATGCGATTCTCGCTGCCGGCCCCAGACGGATGAGTTCGCGGGCCACGGCGTCTTGCGGGTCGGCCGTGGGGTGCAAATGGCATTTCTCCACCAGGGCGTCCGGGAGTTCTGAGATCAACAGAACCTTGATGCGCTCACCCAGGCGAGCGAGCCAAAAGGCCTTATGCGCGCCCACCACGAAGCCGCGGCGGAGTCCCTTTTCCATCTCATCGGCGCTCGAAAACTTCTCCACCATCTTTTCAATCGCGGCGCTCCCAGTGCCGTCGCGGCATTCGGCGAAGTAAATCAGCACGCCTCCGGAACGTACTGCGTGCGCGGCGTTTTCCATTCCCTTGTGCGCTTGCCGCAAGTCGATATCCAAGGGAAATCCGCCGGCGCTGGCCATAACCAGGTCATAGGGCTCGTCAACCTCGATCCGGCACATCTGGTCCACGGTCTCGCATCCGGCGCGATGGGCGAGGTCGTAATGCCCGGCCACTACGCGCACCCACTGGCCGGAGGGTGACGGCACAACATTCAATACAAAATCCGGCTCGACGAACTTGCATGCTTCCAGCAGGTCCTCATGCGAAGGGTTGCCCTCCAGAAGGCCGGGGCGGCAGTTGGGGTCAAGAATAAGCTGGTGATTAAAGGTCACAGTTTCCGCTCCGGCAACTCCCGGAACCAGGCTCTTGCGCCCTCCACTATAACCGGCAATCTGGTGATAAATGATCTCACCGGTCATTACGATCCGGTCCGCCTCGTAGACCCGCCGGTTAATCCAGACTTCATTTCCCCGTCTCGTCCGGCCGAGGGGGACCAGATTTTCCCGGTCGCGGCTGTCGTGGTCGTAAAGAGCAACGCGACGCGCCACTTCTTCACCCACAATGCAGCGCTGCTCTTCCGGAGTCTGAGGGCGGTGAAGGCCCAGGGCAAAGACGATGAAAATGTCCTGATCGGGAACGCCACCGGCATTGATTTCATTGAGAAGAACGGGCAGAAAAATATCGCTGTTCACCAGGCGGGTGATGTCGTTTACGAGGATGGCGACTTTTTCGCCGGGATGAACGATTCCCCGCAGCGGCGGCGAGCCGATGGGATGGGCCAGCGCTGCGCGTACCGCGGCGGCAGGGTTATCGAAGGGGGGAAGCGGGTGGGGAAGCAGAGTGTCACAAGGCGTGCCCGCAGGAAGTGAAAGGGTTCGCACCTCCGAGCCGTAGCGGAATGACCATTCTTGCTCCATGGCTTTTCATGGGCCAAGCCTTCGCTTGCGTCACCACCTCTTGGTCTTCAGGTTGTGCACATGAACGTGCATGCCGGCGCGAATATCGGCCACCACTTTTCCGATATCTTCACCGTATTTGGTCACTGTGTCGCCCACATGGAAGTCCTTCAAAGCGATCTTGTGCCCCAAAGGGATGGGCTGGCCAACCTTGATCTGCACTTTATTACCATTATCGAGAGTCACGCCGGAGGCGTCCTGGCCGGGCTCGAGGTCGACCACGGCAACGCCCACATTGTCCCGACTGTCATGAATTAAAAATTGTCGCATCCCAGCACCTCGAGTGGTTGAATTTTCCTGCCGGCACACTTTGTCCGGGCTTGGGAGCCCTGGCCATCCTGGACAATCGCGCCGAAAAAACCTTCTCCTACTAATATCTTAAATACAAAATTGACCCTGTCAAGATTAAGCTCTAGAGGTTCGGTTTTCGTAGCGGCGGTCTATCGACCGTCGAACCACCGACGGCGCTCATCGAGCGCCGCTACCGCATAAATCCGAGCGCCGGAGTTTAAGGCGTTTTAGCCCCCGGTTTGGCACTGCTCTTTTCCTTTGTTTCCTTGGCTTCAGCGGGTCCATAGGCCGTGGCGAGATAGTTGACGACGACTTTGGCGTCCGCCTCATCCACGGGCGCTCCGTAGACGCTGATCATTTTCTTCACTTCAGCTCCCCAGCGTTTGGCATCGCCGCGCGGCTGGCGCACAATGTAATCGGTCGAGTGGCAGGCGACGCAATCGGCGCGCACCACCTCCACACCCGGCCCGGGCTTCAATTGCGACATGGGGTTGTCCGGGGGAAGCTCGATAGACCTCACCTGGGGAAGCGCGCCGGCGCCAACCAGCAGTGCTGCGCCGGCAATTAACAAGATCAGCAAAACCATCCGCTTCATGTTTTCTCCTCGATTTATACCGCGGTCACTTGGATTTTCTCGATCACATTGCGTAAATAACCGGCGGGATTCCAATTCGCCTCAAACGGCTGGGATTCTCCCATGCGATTCACGGCCCGGACACTCAAAGTAAAGCTGCCTCGGTGCGGGGGCGTCCACGGCGCGGACCATTCGCGGAATGAGTACGGACCCAGGTCGCGGCCGAGCACGGCACGCTGCCACGTACTGCCCTGGTTATCGGAGACCTCCACGTCCGCGATGCCGTAACCGGCGTCGAAGGCGATGCCTTTGAGCGCTACCGGCCGGCCCACCTTAACCCGCGTGCCGTCCGCAGGTGTAATGATGAAGGAGCGTACCTTCATGCGGTTGATGGGCACCGTGCGCGTGAGCGCCGTTCCGGCTGGCACGCACTCGCAGTGATTGGCCGGAATGCGATAAGTCTTTTGCATCCAGAAGCTTTCAAACTCGTGGTCCCAAACTGTAATCTCTTCCAAGTTCTTCACCCAGTAGGTGCCGTACCATCCGGGCACCACGAGCCGCGCCGGATATCCATTGAGCATGGGAAGCGGCGCACCATTCATTTCATACGCCACCATGATGTCCGGCGAATCGGCCACCTCCGTCATGGGCAGCGACTTGGCGAAATGGTGCAGAGTAGGGGCGGCAGGCGTGTCAAAGCCGCGGAAGGAAATGTCGACCGACCCAGGCTTGGCGCCTGCACGGTCCAGCAGGTCCTGCAAGCGCACTCCTGTCCATTCAGCGTTTCCCATCGCCCCGTTGCCCCACTGGCCGCCATTAACCCGCGGCTCAACGTACCCACGGCTATTGCCCGAGCATTGATTTACGGCCACCAGGCGCGCCGGAGTGAATTTGCTCCTCAACTCGTCCATTGTGAACTCAAGCGGGTGATCGACATTTCCTCCCACCTTCAGCTTCCAGGCCGAAAGATCCACGCGCGTGGGCGGTGGGAACATGTGGTAGCGAACGTAAAAGGCGTCGTTGGGAGTGATGGCTTGCGCGAAATACTTCATGGGCGTTTCGAGCTGAGGGGGGCGCGAGGTGAGCAGGATCAAATCGGTCTTCTCCGGATACTTCACCAGCGGCCGGCCTTCCAGGATGGGGTCCTCGGCGGCCAAGGCCCTGACCGCATCGAAAATTCCTCCGCTGGCCACCGCCGGAGCTGCTCCCGCAAGGGCAAGAAAGTTTCGGCGGCTTATTCCCGTCCGCATGAAATTCGAACTCATATAAAAGTTCCTCCCAAGTGAAGAAAGCCAACCTAACGATTTTAGCAGCGGTGATCTCCGGGATCGGGGCACGCAATGGCGCGCCCCGATGGTTGCCTCAGGCCGCTGCAACAAAGGAAATACCTACAGCCTTTTCTGTCTCATGGCGATAACACGCCAGCATCCATTACTCCAGCCGAACCACTAATCCGGGACTTGAAACATCGCCCGGACTCGCTGATGCGCGGCCAAATTCCTCAATTAATCGGCCGGAAAGAACCAGCTTCTTCCCCTGCTTTTCCACTCGACTTGTAACATCAACGGCGGCGTCGGCGGCCAAATCCTGCACCCAGATGCGGCGCGAGCCGAGGTCGTGGGAAAGTGCCAGCGTAAGCGATTGATAGGCGCCAAAAATCCCGATGGGCATATTGCCTTCACCGGCATCGATGGCCACGTCGACGGGTGGTAGACGAAATCCCTTGGCCTGGGAGACGCGCGGCAGCGTCGCCACGGAAATTGCACCATTGGGATAACGCGCAGCGATAACAAAAGGCGACTCGCCCTGGGCTTTGACCTCGGGCAGGGGCATTCCTCGCGAGACGCGCGCCGGGGCGCCTTGCCGGGTGTCGCGCCCGGCCAGCCAGCCGGCGCCGGCATGCCCTTTTTCAAACACCCAATCGTCCACCAGGGCACGGTCGTCAACGTGCGCCTCCGATTGCCAGGCGGGGAATGCCGGAGCCAGGCGTTGCCAGCGTACGGCGCGCACGACTTCATCAATTCGCCGGCGCGCATTGCCCGGATCATCCTCAGAGCTGATATCTCGCGTCGAAAGTGAAGTTCGCATAATGCCCATCGCGCAGCCGAGGCCGGCGCCGATGTAGACCTGGTCCTCGCACAACAGCAGACCGCCATTCCCTGCAGCCCCCGCGGGCTTTTTGGACACAAGATCCGCCACACGGTCGAGAGTTGAGACGATGCGCAGTTGTTGCACCACGTCGTAAGTGCGCAGGACGCTGGTGAATTCCAGCAAGCCGAGCGCGTCAGCCAGCAACCGGCCATTGTCCCAGGTGGCAAACCTTCCCGAGTGGTGAATGACGCGAGGAATAATGTCCCACGGGCAGTATTCATCGTTCACCGGCCCGGAAGTCCGCGCGTGCTCGACAACCAAAGCGGGAAATTCGCTGCGGCAAATCTCCGTGACTTCCTTGCGAAAATTGGGATCGTTGCCGCGCGCTCCGTAATCGCACTTCCAATACTCCACTCCGGCGTCGCGGCTCCAGCGGGCGTGGGCGCGAAAATCCTCCACCATTTGTGCGTGACTCAGCAGCTTTCCATCCTTGTTGTCGCCGTAATCCTGCGCCGCCACCCACACTCCGGCGCCCCGCCATCCCGCGGCTCGGGTCATCTCATTGAGTTTGCGCAGCCCCTCGGCGGGCGTCCCGGAGCGGGAAGG
>JASHTZ010000436.1 GCA_030040295.1 Terriglobia bacterium
TATTGCCCACCACGTTGCCGTCGATAACGATATCTGCTCCGTCGGGTGTGCTTCCAAATTCCACGGATGACGGCGCACCGGCCATGTCTGCCGCGGCCAAAGGCGCCGGAGTTGCGGCCGCGACTGGCGCAGCCACGCCTGACGGCGCCGCAGAATTGGACGCCGAAACCGCCGGCGTCATGACCATCGCATCGGAAGCTTCAACGCTGAACGAGCCGTCAACGTAGACCTCGTATTCTTTCCCTTTGTCCGCCCCCACCACCCGCGCGATTTGTCCCGGAATCGGTGATTTTTCGTGGATTTCATCGTCATGGCCTTTCTTGGTTCGGTCGACGAGAGGGCGCAGAGGAAGGTCCTGGTGGTCAACCGAGCTCACTGTCAAGAATTGGAAAACCACTTCGGCGTTGGTGGCTCGAGGATTGAAAGCGCCCTTGACGTCCAGAACCTTGCCGTGCGCCGCCGCTCCCTTCGCGATCACCACGTGACCGTTGATCATCACGTCCTCCGCCACGTCAAATTCGATCTCGTCACCCTTGCGCACGTTGTCGGTGGTGAGAACGTTGCGGAGCTTGAGCTTCACCTCCAGGCCGTCTCGCACCGGCACCTTCGAGGCAAATCCCGGCAGAGCCAGAAAGCAAATGAAGCTCAAAGTGATGAGCGGGAGGATGAAATGCAACCCCCGTCTATCTCTTCCGGCTGGGCTTTTTGACAACGCTCGAGGCCGGTCCATGGCCACCTCCAACGGCGACTCGAATCCGCCCGGATAAAGGGCGCCTTATGGAATCAAGCTGTAATGTTGCGTGCAATTGACTGACGGAGCTAGTGTCTCACCGCCCCGTGCGAGCGTCAAGATGGACAAGTCGCGACTCCATCCGGAAACGGAAGGAATTCGTGGCCGGAGTCTTTTCAATCATTCGAGCCAGCCAGCGGATGGTAAGCGACACCTCCTTTTGTTCCACGTCTGTGAGAAGCTCTTTTCCCCCACCATCGCTACAAGAAATTCATGAATAATCCGGGTTAGGGCATCCGCCCTCCCGTAGATGCCCCAACGATTCTGCGCGCATCGAGGCATGGTGCAACGAATTACGCCATCCCAGGTTATGCGGAGCCGACCCCGGAGTCGAAACTAAGAAACCTCCAAATTCCTCCTTGACAAGGTTTGATTATTGGCGATATTGGATAACCGGCGGGTTGAAACTCTCTCAGACGCTTAGGAATTATCATCAGCCTGCTTGAATTTGGAACGCGTCAGCGCGAGGTGAACGCCGCGTCTGGTGCATCGCCTAAGGGCCACGATTTGAAAAGGATATCTCGAAGGAGTTTCATCGCCGCCGTCCCCGCGTTGGGTGCGGCGCCGAAATGGGCTGAACCCTCTGCCCACGTACCCGCAGCCACCGGCGGTGATTCATCAAAACTTCAAGCCGCCGTCTTTACCTGCGAAGTCACTCCGCCGATTGGCAGCCCCTTACCGATGTGCAAACCTCCCTTCGCCACGAGCGCGGATATCCCCCTGCTGGCGAAGGGCGTGGTGATTTCCGAAGGCGAGACACGATACGTCCTCTGCGCACTGGATTATTGCGAGCTGCGCACGGGCGCGCACGACTTGTTTCGCCGCGATCTGGCCGATGCCCTGGGCGTGAACGAATTGCAGGTTGAAGTCCATTGCCTGCATCCGCATGACGCCCCGTTTTACGACACCTACGCGGAGATGCTGGTCGAGATGGTTCCCTCACCGCCGCGCACCACCGACTTGGAATTCATCGGTGTCGCCTCAGAGCGTGTAGCTTCCGCCGCGCATGAAGCTTTGCAGAAGCTCGAACCCCTGACTCACATTGCCTGCGGCAAGGCCAAGGTGGAGAAGTTCGCCTCCAATCGCCGCGTCCCCCTGCCCAACGGAACCATCGGCGTGCGCCTGAGCCACTGCAACGATCCGGTGCTGATTGCCGCGCCCGAGGGATTGATCGATCCCTGGATACGCACCATTACGCTGCTGAACGGCGAGCGGCTCATCGCGCGCCTGCATTATTACGCCTCGCACCCGCAGAGCTACTACGGCCAGGGCCACATGAATCCCGACACCACGGGAATCGCACGCGAGAAACTGGAAAAAGAAGAAGGGATACCGCAGATTTATTTCAATGGCTGCGCGGGAAACGTTGCGGCGGGGAAATACAACGATGGGTCCCATCCAATACGCATGGTGCTGGCGAATCGCCTATACGATGGAATGAAGGGCGCAATCGCAGCGAGCGGAAAACCCGCGCCGGCGACACTGGGCTGGAAGTCCACCAATATAAAGTTTCCGCTGCGGCAGGAGGCGAACTTTTCCCCCGAGCATTTTCGAAAAATGCTTACCGACACATCGCAAACCTATCCCGTTCGCATGACCGCAGCGATTGCGCTTGCCTGGTATGACCGGGTCAAGATGAAGCCGAGCATTGATATCAGTTCTTACCGGCTCGGGCCCGCCAACATCGTGCACCTTCCCGGCGAGGCGTTCGTGGAGTATCAACTCTACGCGCAAAGCATTCGCCCCGAGGACTTTGTCGCTGTGGCGTCCTACGGCGATGGCGGAACCGGCTACATCTGCACCGACAAGGCCTATTCCGAGGGAGGATACGAGCCCACGCAATCCTTTGTCGGGCCGCCGGTGGAAGAGGTTCTGAAGCGGGGGATTCGGGAAGTGATGGATTAGCGCCGCCCTTTGGGGCGGCATGCCGCTCCCGCTCAGGGGGAACCGGCGTTAAGAGGAGGAGAAATGGTTTGGCATTGTGCCATTCGAATGTTCGCGGCATGCGCGGCGTTTGCGCTGCTTGCTACAGGGAGCTGCTTCGCTCAGGCGGATTCCAGCGCGCCGATGAAGGTGGGAATCATTGGCCTCGACACTTCGCACGTCATTGCCTTTACGAAAAGTTTGAATGACCCGAACGACCCGCAATATGTTCCGGGCCTGCGCGTGGTGGCTGCCTTCAAGGGTGGAAGCCCCGATGTGAAATCAAGTTGGAGCCGCGTGGATGGCTTCACCAAGGAGCTTCAGGAAAAGTGGCACATCGAAATCGTTCCTGACATTCCCACGCTCTGCTCGAAAGTTGACGCCGTGCTCCTCGAGAGCGTTGACGGGCGGCCCCATTTGGCGCAGGTCAAACCCGTTTTCGCGGCGCACAAGCCGGTGTTCATCGATAAGCCTCTGGCGGGCAGTTATAAGGATGCGGTGGAGATCGCCCGTCTGGGCAAGGAAGCGGGCGTGCCGTGGTTCAGCGCCTCCAGCCTGCGCTTCTGGAGCGAAACCACGCGCCTGAAGAACCCGGAAGGCATCGGCAAGATTCTCACTTATGACGTGCTGGGGCCCACCATCCGGGAGATTCATGAGCCCTCGATGTTCAATTACGGCGTTCATGCCGTCGAAATGCTCTACCAGCTTATGGGGCCCGGGTGCGAGTCCGTCACTATGCAAACCGCCGGCAATGAGGACGTGCTGATCGGAAAATGGAAAGATGGCCGCCTGGGAGTGATGCGCGGGTTCAGCAGCGGGCTCTATGCCTTTTCGATTACCGTTTACGGGGAAAAAGGCGTGCTGCACTCCGAAGGCAGGCCGGAGGCTTATCGCGATCTGCTGGTTGAAATCGTGAAATTCTTCCGCACGGGCGTGCCCCCCGTGGCCAATAGCGAATCGCTTGAGACGCTGGCGTTCATGGAGGCCGCGGATTTGAGCGTGAAGCGCGGAGGCGCGCCGGTTCCCCTTAGTGAAATCATGAATTGAGCTTTAAAAAGAAAAGGCTGAAGGAAGGGTAAAGGTCAAAGGGTAAACTCGAATGGCATCCTTAAGGTGCATCACCTTGGCGTGTGTTTGCCTGCTTTTTGCGGGCAATCATTTTGCCGCAGCGCAGACCGCGGAACAGAACTGG
Source organism: Terriglobia bacterium (assembly GCA_030040295.1). GTDB lineage: Bacteria > Acidobacteriota > Terriglobia > UBA7540 > UBA7540 > Bog-366. The sequence continues at coordinate 3,906 of JASHTZ010000436.1, forward strand.
TTAGCCATGCCCCGTCTTACGGCGAAGATTTACAATTCCGGCTTCAGCGAGGCGCATGACAGCTACAATGGCATCAGCTCGGCGAGCGATGGGAAAATTTATTACGTACTTTCGTCCCAGACCATCGATGTGGGCGCGCAGATTTACTCTTTCGACCCCAAGACGGAGAAGATCCGGCATCTGGGCGACCTCACCGAAATCTGCGGGGAAAAGGGCCTGAAGGCCATTCCCCAGAACAAGTCCCACGTCCGTTTCTGGGAAGCTAACGGTAAACTATATTTTGCATCTCATATTGGATATTACACGATTAAGAATGGGATGGAGACCCCGGGAATTCCGCCGCCCGGTTACAAGCCCTACCCCGGCGGACATTTTCTCTCCTACGACATGGCCAGCGGCAAATTTGAGAACCTGGCGCGCGCCCCGCACAACGAAGGAATCATTGCCATGACCATGGACCCGGCGCGCGGCCGCTTGTACGGCGAGACTTGGCCTACGGGATACTTCATCTACTACGACCTGCACACGAAACAGCTTAAGGATTTGGGACTCTATGCGGCGCTGGGCGAAAGCGTTCGCGGGCCGCAGTATCGCACGCTGTGCCGCTCGCTGGTGGTTGATCCGCGCGATGGATCGGTCTATTTCACCTCCGCCGACGGCTTCATCTTCCGCTATCGCTACGATGAAGACAAGGTGGAAAAAATCGAGGGCGAGGACATGCGCAAGGATTATTTCGGCGTCTACGACCCTACCTCCTCCGGAACCATGGGATACAACTGGCGGCAGGCGATCTGGTATTCGGCTGAAAACGCGGTGTATGGGGTTCACGGCAACTCCGGCTATCTGTTCCGGTTTGACCCGCGTATCCCGCGCGTCGAGGTGCTTGATCGCATCACTTCCCTTCCCTCGCAGCGTAGCGGCATGTACGACGAGTTCAGTTACGGCTACCTGGGATTTATTCTCGGGCCGGATGGAAAGACTTTGTACTATCTCACCGGCGGCCCCATTTATCGCGGTGGAAAACGTGTGGCGGGAAAGGCCGTGGCTCTGAAAGGGGAGTCCAAGGGCGTGGAAGACCTTCACTTGATTACCTACTACATTCCAACGGGAAAATATATCGATCATGGAGCTGTTTTCTTTCCCGACGGCCAGCGCCCCCGGGAAGTCAATTCCATCGCGGTGGGTCTGGACGGATCTGTGTATGCCCTCGCCGCCGTCAATCAAAATGGACACGACAGGACGGATTTGATGAAGATACCGGCCCCTATTGCAAGTCATTGAAAGCGGGCAACGGAACCGCAAATTTGAAAACAAGATGTGCGCGCCTGTCGGCCTTCCTGAATTAGCGCCGGGCTTCTGAGGTTGCCGCTTCCGCATGGGCGGGAGCGGCGCTGCTCGGGAATTCTTCGGACATTTTGGACCCTGAAATGCTCACTCATCAGGCGAGGAAGCGTTTCGGAATGATGCGCCAAGCCCCTTCGCTTTGCCCACTGCCTTATGGCGATTTCAAAAGGGTCAGAGGGCCGACGTGCAGCCGGACATGCTCAAAAATGAAGGTGCATCCGGGGATGTGTATGAAAACAAAAGGGCGAGTTTTGGTAGATTGCCAAATTCCCGTCAAAAGCACACGCCACCTTCAAGCTTCCTTTATTGGGGGGATATCCCGAGAAGTTGTTGAAACTAAAGGAGATGATTTGTAAATGGCCCTCTTTGCCTCGCAATTGTTCTGTGCCGCAGGTCTCATATCACCATGCCCACCCTCTCGCGGAGTAAGGCCACCAAAGCCGGGCAAACCAAGGAACAGGGGAACAGTGCAGATGGCACTCAACTGCGTGCTTTCACGCAGTCAGTGGGTGCTTATGCGCAGGATCGGGAGATGGATGAAACCCCAAAACCCACGAATACGTCTGATTCAAGGTAAGGACATGTCGGTATAAGGTACAGGCGTCGGACGGACACGCCTCCCTAGGCTTCCCATCACCACACTTGCCTTCGGGAAGCAACAGCGCCTCTCGATAGTCGATCACCAAGAAGAGGCCAAACCCTTTAGTAAGTCGCTGTACGGACTAGCCGCGGCGCGATTCGAGGATTGAGAATGAAATGTAATATTTCAGGACTGGGCGCGCCTCTGGCTACTTTTCTGCTTGCTTTCTTGATCTCTCCGGGAGCATTGCTCGGACAAAATTCCAACGGCGCAATCCATGGCCAGATCTCTGACCCCTCCGGCGCCGCCGTTCCCTCCGCCCGAGTGGCGGCCGTATCACCAACAGGTGTAACCAAGGCGGGCACCGTGCATCCGGACGGATCGTACGACATCACCGGCCTGCTGCCGGGAACATATACAGTGAGTGCCCACGCCAAAGGCTTTGAGACTTTCCAGCAGCCAACCGTCGAAGTAACGGCGGGCAAAACCTCAAAACTGAACATCCCATTGAAGATATTCGAACAAGTGGAAAAAGTGCAGGTGACCGAGCAAAACACGCAGGTGAGCGTCAATCCGACAGAAAATGCCAGCGCCATTGTGATCAAGGGAGAGGACTTGAACGCGCTATCCGACGACCCGGATGAGCTGCAAGCCGAACTGGAAGCGCTGGCCGGGCCCTCCGCCGGACCCAATGGCGGCCAGATTTACGTGGATGGATTCACCGCCGGCCAGCTTCCCCCCAAGGCGGATATCCTGGAAATTCGCATCAATCAGAACCCCTTTTCAGCCGAATATGACAAGGTGGGCTACGGGCGCATCGAAATTACCACTCGCCCCGGTTCCAGCAAGTTTCACGGGCAGCTGATGGGCGACATCAACGACTCACCCTTCAACACGCGCAATCCCTTCGCTGTACAGGAGCCGGGCTACCACACGGAATACTACAACGCCAACGTGGGCGGACCCATCAGCAAGAAAGCATCATTCTTCTTTACCTACTTCCGCCGCGACATTGGTGACGTGTCGGTGGTGAACACTTTCGACCTCGACCCTACGACGCTCGAAGAATCTCCCATCAGCCAAGCCGTGAACAGCCCGCGCACGCTCACCAATCTGAGCCCGCGGGTTGATTTCCAATTGAGCACCAATAACGTGCTCTCGGTGCGCTATCAGTTCTACGACAATAATTTTCATAATAGCGGCATTGGCCAGTCGGACTTGGTGAGCCAGGCAATCGACACGCACGGCGAGGAGCACACTGTGCAGGTGAGCGACACGGACGTGATCAGCGCCAAGAAACTGAATCAATTTCGTTTCCAATACCTGCACGATATTGCTACCGATGTGCCCGATAGTAATGCCGCCACCCTTAACGTGCAGGGAGCATTCACGGGCGGCGGAAATTCCACAGGAACTTCCACGGACGTTCAGGACCATTACGAACTGCAGAACCTCACCTCATTTTTTATCGGCAAGCACACACTGGTGGTGGGCACGCGGCTGCGCGATATCCAGGATGCGAGTACTTCCGTTGCCAACTTTAACGGAACTTTCACCTTCTCATGCCTGGTGGTTTCTCCAACCTGCAACCCCCCGGCGCCGCAAACCTCTTATCAGGTGGCGGAGCAGAATCTCCAGGCCTGCGCCAACAGCGGAGGAAGCAATTGTGAGACGAGCGGGGCGACGCAATTTCTGATCACCACCGGGATCCCCACCACCAACATCAACATGTTTGACGCGGCGCTCTTCGCCCAGGATGACTGGAAGGCTCGACCCAACCTCACGCTCAGCGGTGGGTTGCGCTGGGAGTCGCAAACAGGAATTCCCGATCACTCGGATTTTGCCCCCCGCTTGGGCCTTGCCTGGGGGCTTAATCCGCACAAAAAAGGCGGTACGACGACGGTATTGCGCGCGGGCTTCGGTATTTTCTACGACCGGCTTCCAGAAAGCACTCTGCTGCAGGCTGAGCGGTTGAATGGCACAACGCAGCAGGAATATATCGTGTCGGACCCCACCTTTTTCCCCAACATCCCCAGCATCAGCAGCCTGGCCGGCTTCGCCGAAACTCCCACCCGCTATCAAATCGATCCCCACTTCCGGGCGCCCCAAATCATTGAGTCGGCGATGAGCATTGAGCAGCAGGTTACGCGCAACGCCAAAATCGCCGTGACCTACCTCAATTCCCACGGGGTTCACCAGCTTCTCACCAACGATATTAATGCTCCCCTGCCCGGCACATTCACCCTCGGCGATCCAACTGCACCCACGGCGGTCCGCCCTTACGGTAATTCCGTGGGAAACATTTACGATTACCAATCCACGGGCCTCTTCAATCAGAATCAGATCATCTTCACCGCCAACACACAATTGAGCAGCAAGTTTTCTCTAACGGGATATTACACGCTGGGTTTTGCCAATGCGAACACCAACGGTAACAACGGCGGATTGATTATGAATCCGTACGACATCGCGCAAAACTACGGCCGGGCTCCTTTCGATGTCCGCCAACGCGTATTTCTGATTGGCAACTGGAACCTGCCGCACCGATTCAGTCTGAGCCCGTTTTTGGTGGCTGCCACGGGCACACCCTTCAACGTCACCGTGTCTCAGGACTTGTTCGGCACCGGCACTTTCAATGCCCGGCCAGCGTTTGCTCCGGCCGGTGCGACGTGCGGCGGCAACATTGTTTGCACTTCGATTGGGAACTTCACCACTCTTCCGGCCAGCGCGCAGGCGATTATTCCTCCCTATGGGTACCAGAACCCCGGGCAAATTACCTTCAACCTGCGTTTGAGCAAAACCATCAGTTTCGGCAAGGAAGTTGGCACACGGTCTGTAGGGGGCGGCTATGGCGGCGGACATGGTGGACACGGCGGCGGGCGGGGTCCCGGCGGCGGTCTTGGCCCGGGAGGATTGAATGGAGGCGGTCAGGGCGGCATGTTCGGCCGCAGAAACACCACCACCAACCGGCGTTTCAACATGACGTTCAGCGCCAATGCCCGGAATGTTTTTAACGACGTTAACCTCGGCCCGCGCACCGGAACGCTTGGCTCGCCGCTGTTTGACCAGTCGAATTCGCTGGGGGGGCTCTTTGGCAGCAGTGCGGCGCAAGCCTCCAATCGACGCATTGATTTTCAGGTAGTCTTTACGTTCTAATATTGAACGGTAATCAAGTGGTGGAGAAACAGTTCGACCTGGAAGCGGCGAATTGATTTCGCCGTGGGGCGGCCTCACGCCGCCGCTGCATTCTCCCCCATAACCAAAATTCTCAGCAGTACCCGAATCGAGGAAGTGGGCCGAACTGCGACCCCACCTCCTCCCTCGCACTCAGCGCAGTGTTTGGAGACATGCATGAGATTGCAGATGCTTGAACGAAGCTCGCGCCTCCCGTGGTTATTGCTGTTTGCTCTGCTCTTTCCGGGATTCCTCTTTGCGCAGACGCCTTCCGGATCGGTGAAAGGCCAGATTTCTGACCCCTCGGGAGCCAGCATCCCCTCCGCGCGGGTTGCCGCAGTTTCTTCAAACGGCCAAGTCAAGCTGGGCGTGGTTCATCCCGATGGAACCTACGAAATCAATGGACTCGATCCTGGAACTTACACCGTGCGGGCGCGAGCCAAGGGCTTTACACCGTTTGACCAGTCCAGCGTTGAGGTGATTGCCGGCAAAACCGCCAAGGTGAATATCTCGCTCCAAATCGCCCAGGAAGTGGAGAAGGTTCAGGTCACGGACTCCACCACTCAGGTGAGTGTCAATCCCACGGAAAATGCCACCGCGCTGGTGATTAAGGGCGAGGACCTGCAAGCCCTCTCCGACGACCCGGATGAGTTGCAATCGGAATTGGAGGCACTCGCGGGGCCCGCTGCCGGTCCCAACGGCGGACAGATTTATGTGGACGGATTCACCGCCGGGCAGCTTCCTCCCAAGGCAGACATCCTGGAAGTGCGCATCAACCAGAATCCCTTTTCGGCGGAGTATGACAAGCTCGGATATGGGCGCATCGAAATCACCACGCGGCCGGGCTCTGCGCAATTCCACGGCCAGTTGATGACCAGCATCGGGCTCTCGCAGTTTGACACCCGCAATCCCTTTGCCGTCGATGACCCGGCGTATCACTCGGATCTCTATAACGCCAATGTGGGCGGCCCGCTCAGCAAGAAGGCTTCCTTCTTCTTCTCCTTCTTCCGGCGCGGCATCGCGGACAACTCGGTGGTTTCCGCGACCATCCTTGACCCCACCACATTCCAGGAAACCCCGTTCAATCAGGCTGTCGCCAGCCCGCGCTCCCTCACCAACCTGAGCCCGCGCTTTGATTTTCAACTCACCAACAATAACGTTCTCTCGGTTCGCTATCAGTATTATGACAACAATATGACCAATGGCGAGAACAGCGTCGGCCAGTTGGACCTGGCCTCGCAGGGCCTCAACACTCACAGCTCCGAACAGACCTTGCAGGTGAGCGACACGGACGTAATCAGCGCCAAGAAATTGAACCAGTTTCGCTTCCAGTATCTCTACGACGTTGCCACCACGACGCCCCAGACCCTCGCGGCCGCCATCAACGTGCAGGGGGCTTTTGTGAGCGGTGGGAACACCACGGGGACTTCCTCGGATTTTCAAAATCACTTTGAGGCCCAGAACCTCACTTCCTTCTTCGTGGGCAAGCACACGCTGGTGGTGGGCGCTCGCCTCCGCGACGAGCACGACACCAACACCTCCAACGCCAATTTCAACGGAACATTCACTTTTACTTCCCTCGCCGCCTATCAAACGGCAGAGATGAATCTACAGACTTGCGCGAACAGCGGAGGAACCAATTGCCAAACCAGCGGCGCAACCCAGTTTATGATCGTGGGCGGAAACCCTCTCGCCGCTGTCAACCTATTCGACGTGGGGATTTTCGCCCAGGATGACTGGAAGCTTGCTCCCGACTTGACCCTCAGCCTGGGCCTGCGCTGGGAATCCCAAACCGGAATTTCTGACCATTCTGATTTTGCGCCGCGGGTGGGTTTTGCCTGGGGAATTGGGCGGCACAAGAAATCGGCGCCCAAAACCGTTCTGCGCGCCGGCTTTGGCGTTTTCTACGATCGATTCCAGGAAAATCTCCTCCTGGAAGCCGAACGTCTGAATGGCACCACCCAGCAGACTTATCTGGTCCCTTCGCCGAACTTTTTCCCGATGATTCCCAGCCTCAGCAGCCTGAGTGGCCAATCCAACGAGACGCCTACGCGCTATGAACTTGACCCTAATCTCCGAGCTCCGTATACGATGCAGTCAGCGATTGGACTCGAGCAGCAAGCTTCCAAGAACGCCACCGTCTCCGTGACCTATCTCAATGCTCATGGAGTCCACCAGCTTCTGACGGACGACATCAACGCTCCCTTTCCGGGAACATTCCCCCTGGGTGACCCGGAAGTTGGAACGCGGCCGCTTGGCGCCGCCACGGGGAATATTTACGACTTTCAGTCCACCGGACTTTTCAACCAGAACCAGTTCATCGCCAATTTCAACCTGCGATTGAGCACGAAACTCACGCTCGGAGGCTTCTATACACTCAGTTACGCCGATGCGGACACCGGTGGAAATACTCCTGCCGTCATCATGGACCCTTATGACATCCGGCTGGACTATGGCCGCGCGCCGTTTGACGTGCGCAACCGCATGGTGGTGATCGGGAACTGGAACCTGCCCCACCGTTTCACCCTCAGCCCCTTCGTGGTGGCGGCATCGGGAACTCCTTTCAACGTCACCGTGCCCACAGATCTGTTCGGAACCGGCACGTTTGATGCGCGGCCGGCGCTGGGTTCGCCGTGCTCCGTCAGCCCGGCCTGCCCTCTGGGCGTTTCCTTCAACGCCAACCCGACGACGATACAATCCATCATTGCACCTTATTCTTACGATAATCCGGGGCAATTCACCTTCAACCTTCGCCTGGCCAAGACCTTTGGTTTCGGCAGAGAACTCTCGAGATCAACCAACGTGGGCGGCTATGGAGGCGGAGGGCGCGGGGGTGGCGGAGGAGGTGGGCACGGGGGCGGACCGGGTGGCGGTGGCCTTGGCCCGCGGGGTTTGAGCGGAGGCGGCGGGGGCGGCGGCTTCTTTGGCGGTGGTGGGACCAGCAGCAATCGGCGCTTCAATCTCACCATCAGCGCCAATGCCCGGAACCTGTTCAACGACGTGAATTTGGGGCCGCGCGTCGGTGTGGTGGGCTCTCCGCTGTTTGCCCAGTCAAATTCGATTGGCGGCCTCTTCGGCGGCGGGTTTGGCGGCGGACTTCAGGCGGCAAATCGCCGGCTTGACCTGCAAGCCGTGTTTACCTTCTAGTTTAGTGCGCCGATGATGGTTCAGCGGATCAAATGATGCCAGATCGGCATCCTATTACATTAGTTTATGTCCAGACTTAATATCGTCTAGAATTGACTCTGTAACTGTGTGGTTAAAGGTTCGGGAACCCCCGCGTCGGCTCACTGGGCCCGCATGAACCCTGAACAAAGAATAAGCGAAATGTCAAGCTCATCCCTTCGGGAATTCCGCCAATCCGCGCGATCCCCTGTTGACATGCCCGCCCCATTTCGTCAATCATAATGGGTATGAACTTCAATTTGGGGACCCACGGTAGCCTTTCGGTGCCGGGCGAACTGTGTCGCCTGGTTGTCCGTAAAGAGAAGAGCCTTTCCGAAATCCTTCAGTTCTCAACAGCCGGTCTGGAAATTGGTCAGCAAGTGGTGGTGATGGCGGGGCCGGCCTGTCTGAAGGACATTGCACACGGGTTGAGTGAAGGTGGTCTGAAGACCGATGCGCTGCTGCACAGTGAGCGCCTGGTCTTTCTGACTGCACCCAACTGCCTGGCGGATTTGTTCCGTCCCAGCGAGCCCTTGCAGCGCAGCCCGCTGCACCGGCACGCCACGGTGATGCGCTGGGTCACAGACTGGTCATGGGTGTATGGAAATGGCACGGACGCGGCAACGGTCCGCGATTATCAACGCCGCCTTCATGATTTCATTCGTCCTTTTAACGCCCTGTCCATGTGCACGGTGCTGAACGAGAAGGTGCAGCGCAGCGATCTGCTGGCCATGCTCGTTGACCACCGTCGGGTGGCTAAGACCATCGAGGCTTCACGGCGCGCGGTGGCAGCCGCACACGCCTAGTGTGTCTGATACGCGTTAGGTATTCTCCACGGGCCCACTCCTCCGGCGCCCGGGGCAGAGTTGTACCAACCCGATTCGTACCTTTGCTCCTTCCTGGAATCGATTAATAGAACTTCCCTGTATAGCCAGTCTGTGCAGCCGCGCCCGGATAGCCGTTCGTGAACCCGCGGAAGTTCTGAACGCTGGTGACGCCGTTGCTGGCGCTGTCGCCGGAGGTGTCTGTGGCCAAAGGCAAGACCATGACGAAGTAGTTTCCCTGAAACATGCGCAAATGGTAGTTGCCGTTGGCGTCGGAAAGCGTATCGGTCACCACGTTGCCGGTGGCGCGGTCGATCGCCACCACGTGCGCGGCAAAAGCGGGAATTCCGTCCACGGTCACCGTGCCCTTGATGCCGCCCACCAGGTTCAGGATGGCGCTATTCGGATACAGAACGGCGCTTCCGATCTCATCATCCAGCGCAAGCGCGTACTTCACTCCGCCGGTCCCCCAATCGCCGTAAGGATACATGATCGCGTTGGCGAGCCCGCTGTGATCCAGTCCAATCATGTGGCCGATCTCATGGGTCGCCACGGTTTGGAAATCGAAGTAATCAGCGGGCGGGTGTTGGTATCCCGGCGTGTAGAAGAAGGCCCCGGCGCTGAACTCAACGTCGGCGTCACTGATGCAGACCTTCTGCGGGCAAACCCGGGTTGTGGCGCCCGAAGTGCAATGGTAAGTGAAAGGCGGCGTGGAGCTCGAGTACGAGGTCACCTCGGTTTGGGCGATCACCCCCGTCGCCAGGTTTCCCGTAAACCCAATCGAGTTCACGCAGTCGCCGGAGACGAAAGTGGTGTTGCTGTTGTCCGCAACCTGCGTGAAGGAGAGCGTGTTGACGTTCGTGCCGTGATACTGGGCTGATGACCAGAGCATAAAGGCCTTATTCAGCGCGGTGGTGAGCGCCGCCTCATCCGCCGGCGCTCCCTCGCCCGTGTAGACGACGGTGTTTTCAGGATTCAAACTCCAGGTAATGTTCCCCGTCGGCCAGGTAACCCTTTGAACGTCACTCGAAGCGACGGAAAGCAGTTGGAACGTGGTTCCGAATAGCAGGACGGCGGAGCAGATCGCCAACAGAACGAGGCCGCAAAGCGCCCATCGCCGGCGATTCATTCTCCTCCCGGACGTTCCCATTGCCTTCACCTCACTTGCAGGACCACGTCGCGGCCCCGCAGGCTTCCTTCTGCCTCTTCACTGGTCGCGGAGACCGCCGCGTGAACACCGCGCACATTCAGCTCATCCCAGCGGATTGTCCACATTGCGCTCTGCAAAACTGCTTCCCCCTCAACTTCGGTGCCAGCCGGAATGACCAGGGATTTGTCGGGGAACAGCGCCGTGATGGTCTTCCCGAACACGTGCACGCGCCCCATGCCGGACGGTTCTGTCGAAACGATCTCCACGGAAAGCGCGAGCCCGTGCGGAACGCGGATTCCCTGGTCCACGATCGTGGCCACGTACTTGTGAAATCCCCCCAGGGGAAGCGTTCCAGGCGGGTCCGCCGGTCCAATGGACTGCACTTCCGCCTGCAATTGGCTGAACGAGGGCAAAATCACGCGGTCCTGGTGAGTGGAGGCATCGCGGTAAATGCGATAAGCGCCCTGCGTCATCCCTACCAGGCGATAACGCGACCCGGAGGGCACGGGTTCCAGGAAGAGAACGTATTCGCCCTGCGGCTGGAATGTCATCTCGCCGGGAACGAAGACGGTCATATTCCCCACCGCGCCGCCCAATTGCTCGATCACCACCGTTGCAGGAGGAT
>JASHTZ010000042.1 GCA_030040295.1 Terriglobia bacterium
CAAACCGCCGCATCTGCGCCGGCCAAACCCGTCGAACCCGCTCCTTCGCCGCAACCTCCGGCGCCAGAGGCCGCCCAGACGTCCCCGGCCAAATCCGAAACTACTGTCGAACGCGTCGCCGACCAAGTCACCATTGAAATTCTCGCCAAGCTCGCGGCCGGCGAAAAAGTTGAGGATGTGGCGGGCGTGAAAGCCGAGACTCCCGCCGAAGCTACCAAGCAGGATGACCAACTCACTGAAGCCGAACGCACGACCTTGATTCAAAAGCTCAACAACATGTCCGTGGTGGAAAAAATCAAGGCAGCGCTCACCGGCAACCTTGAAACCCGCACCATCCTGATTCGTGATTCAAACAAAATGATTACCCGCGCGGTATTGCAATCCCCAAAAATCTCGGAGACGGAGGCCGAAAGCTACGCCGCCGCCAAGAACGTAAACGAGGAAGTGCTGCGCCTGATCGCCGTCAACCGCAAATTTATGAAATCTTACGTGGTGATGCGGGCGCTCGTTAACAATCCCCGCGCCCCCATTGACATTACGATGCCGCTCATCAACCGGATAAACGACCGCGACTTAAAGGGGCTTTCCCTCAACCGCAACGTCCCGGAGGTCATTCGCAGCATGGCCATTAAGGCCATCAAGCAGAAGGAAGAGGCTTCCAAGCCCAAGCTTCCGAAGAAGCATTAGGCTCCCTCAACACTACCCGGGACTCGCTGCGCGAGAACCTCCGCGAACACCTCCAGCATCTGGCCGTGCACGAAGCCGTTGGATGCAAAGACATCTTCACCAAGCAAGTTGAAGGGATTTCCGTGCACGTCGGAAACGCGTCCGCCCGCCTCCGTCACCAGCAGCGTCCCCGCGGCCTTGTCCCAGGGATTGAGCTTGAGCTCCCAAAAGCCCTCAAAGCGGCCTGCGGCAACACAGCACAGGTCAAGCGCTGCCGAACCCGCCCGCCGGATGCCGTGGGAAAGCATGGTAAAACGGAAATAGAACTGAATGTTCAGATCGTGATTGGTGGCGAACGGTGGAAAACCTGTGGCCACCAGGCTCTCACTCAGATTTTCCGTACGCGAGACGTGTAGCCGCTGGTTGTTCAAATAAGCGCCCGCGCCGCGCTCCGCCGTATACAAGTGGTCACACGTGGGATCGTAAACGACGCCGGCAATCACTTCTCCGCGGTATGCAAGGCCCAACGTGACGCAATAAACCGGAAATCCATGGGCGTAATTCGTGGTTCCATCCAGGGGGTCGACGTACCAGCAATAATCGGAAGTAGAGCGGTGGTTGCCGCCTTCCTCTGCCACGATGGCGTGTTCGGGGAACCGCTCGCGCAGGCGCTCCACGATCAGGGCCTCGGACCGGCGGTCGGCTTCCGTCACCAAGTCGGATCGCCGCTTGTAGTTGATTTCCAGCGGCTGATTAAACAGGCCGGCGAGCAATGCTCCCGCTTCCCGAGCAATTTCCGTTGCGGCTTGAAGAAAATCCGGCATGATTTAAGTGTACCCCTATGTGGCATGGCCATCCTGGCCATACGAAGGTGTGAAAGAATCCGTTCAAAAGAAAGACACCTCATGCAAAGACGCCAAGGCGCAAAGCACTCACAGGAAAACAAGACACTTTGGCCTTGGGTAACTTCGCGTCTTTGCGCCTTTGCGTGAGATTGTTTATTTTTTCACACCTTCTCCCGGCCGTGTCGGTTCACGGGCAGGATGCCCGTGCCACGGCGCTCGCGCTACTTCCGGGATTCCACGAGAATTCTCGTTTGCCCTTCACCTTCCGCCCACACGGCCCCGTCGGCAAAATATTCCTTCTTCCAGATGGGCACGATCTGCTTCAGGCGGTCGATGGCGAATTGGCAGGCCTCAAATGCCGCGCGCCGATGTTCGGCCGTGACGGCAATAGCCACGCTGGTTTCGCCGATTTCAAGCCGCCCGAGGCGATGAATGATTGCGATCGAGTCCATCGCGAACCTCTGCCTCGCCTCTTGTCCCAACTCTTCCATTTTGCGAATCGCCATGGGCTCGTAGCCCTCATATTCCAGGTAAAGCGTGGCGCGGCCGCGCGAGTGGTTGCGCACAATGCCCTCAAACACCACCACCGCGCCATCCTGCGGAGCGCGAAGCTGGCCGGCGAGCTCCGCAGTGCAAATGGGGTCGCGCGTGATGCGGTAAACGTCACCGTTCACCCCGCCGCTTACCGGCGGCATGAAAGCTACCTCATCGCCCTCGCGCAGCAACGTGGAACCCTTGGCAATTTCCTGATTCACCGCCAGAAGGAGCGAGCCCGACACGGAAAGCAAGCCGGGGAAGCGAGTTTCATAGCGCCGCCGCAGCCCCGCCAGGCTTTCGCCCGCAGGCAGATCCACGTGCTCCTGCGCCATGCCCGTCAGGTCATGCGTGACGCCGAAAAACAACACGTTGACTTTCATAGCGGCTCGATGACTCCGATCATTCGCGCACTCTCTCTCCTTCATCAGTATACACGCTACGACTTTCCCAAAACGTGCCGCAGGGCGCCGCGCAGTTCAGGGTACCGAAATTCATAACCAGACTCGCGAAGCCGCACGGGATCCACGCGCGTGCTGGCCAGCAGCAGGTTGTCCGCCATTTCGCCCATTACCAGACGTGCGGCAAAAACCGGCAGAGGAAAAATTGTCGGGCGCCCCAGCACACTGCCGAGCGCCTTGGTGAATTCCCGGTTGGTAACAGGATTGGGTGCCACGGCGTTCACCGGACCGCGCAGGGAATCGGTCTGAAGGGCGTGCGCGATGGCTCCCACCACGTCGTCAATGGCAATCCAGCTCAGGTACTGTCGTCCGCTTCCCACGCGCCCGCCGGCGCCCATCTTGAAAGGCAGCAGCATCGCTGCCAATCCGCCGCCGGCCTTGCTCAAAACGAAACCAATGCGCAGGTTCACCACGCGAATTCCGTTTTCCCGCGCCGTCTCTGTGGCTTCCTCCCAGGTTTTGGTCACATCTGAGAGGTAGAGTGAACCCGCAGTGCTCTCCTCCGTCATCAACTTGTCGCCACGGTCGCCGTAGTAACCGACGGCGGAAGCGGCAACGAGCACCAGCGGGCGGTGGTGCAGTTGCGACAGCGACTCGCAGAGCAACCGCGTGCCCTTCACCCGGCTGTCAAGAATGCGCGCCTTCTTTTCGGCTGTCCATCTCCCCACAATGGTTTCTCCCGCCAGGTGAACCACCACGTCGAAATCCTCCAAATCGCCCTTGTTGATTGTGCCGGCGACGGGGTCCCAGTGGATCATCCGGTTTTGCGGAAGCGATTGCGGGCGTGTGAGGCAGAAGACGTTGTGGCCGCCAGCAGAGAGAAAGGCCAGGACAGCACGGCCTATCAATCCGTTTGAACCTGTCAGAAGTACGCGCATTGGAATCTCTCCTACCGGCCGGCGAGAGGCGAGGATGATTATAACAGGGCAAAAGCTTTCCTGTTTATCTGTTCAATTTAGAGCGCGCCTCATGTCTGGTCTAGAATGTTCGATGGGGAGCGCGCGATTCCCGCAGGAGGCGCAACGTGAACCACGTTCTCATCGCCGGAAGAGATTGGCAGGCGCGGGCCCTTCTGCGCGCCCAGTTGCTGGACGAGGGGTTTGAAGCCGAGGCTTACGAAACCATTTCAGAAGCTCTGGCTGTGCTCAGCCCTGACACGAGACTTCCCGACTTATTCATCGCCGATATTTCCGCAAGTGACGATCCTTCCGCCGACGTGGAAGCCCTCGCCGCGTGGGCGCGCAAAATACCCATCTGGATCATCGCCAGCCGCGCCTACATCATCGAAAAAGGCCTGCGCGGCCACGGCTTCGAAATGGTCCTCCTCCGCCCCGTGGATGTAAATGAATTGGTCGAGCAAATCAAAAAGCGGTTGGGAGCGGGATAGCGCGTGACAATGCCGCGCCGAAATCGTAAGCTTAAGATTGATCCTGCTTCGGAGGATGAAGCGATGATCCATAAGGCCAAAGACCTTTCCCCCGAACAGAAAGTGGCGATCGAAAGCCTGCTCGGGCGCCGGGTGCTGGATGGTGAGACGATCAGCGTGCGCACCGTTGAGCCGCCTTCTCTCTCCGATCAGCAGAAGCGTGAGCTGGCGGAAGAGTTGAGAAAGTATTTTGCTGAAATAGATGCCCGTCGTCAGCCAGGCTCCGCCGAGGAGGCGGAGGACGTCCTGACGGAGGCCATCCGCAGCACCCGCCCCGGCTACCGTCCGCACCCGTGAAGATCGTACTCGACAATACTATTCTCGTAGGGCACATAACCGCGCACACGGTCTTGGCCGTGAGTTGATAACCACATTTGTTGAGAGCAGACATTCTCTATTACTTTCCAATGAGATGCTTTTCGAATTGGCGAGAGTGCTTCGCTACCCGCGATTGCAGAAATTCTATGGCCTCACAGAGGACTTGGTTTACAGCTATGTGGCATTCCTTCGTAAATCTTCGGGAATTGTAACCCTTAATCCGGTATTGGCTGCGTCCATTCGCGACGTAATGTGATTGTTGTTCAAACGGCTATAATCGGTGAGGCAGAAATGATTTGTACAGGCGATGAGGACTTCTTCGAAGACCCAATCACAAAGTATTTGAGCAACCACGGGATCAACGTCCTAAGCGGTAAGGCGCTGATGGACCGGTTGCGTTCTTGACCTGCTGTGTCTTGACGGCGGGTTGCTGCTGCGTGAGGCAGTGCAGCGTACCCAAACCCCACACCAAATCGACGGCGTGAATTCCGATTACCGGCCGGTCGCGAAAAACCTCGCGCAGGGTTCCCAGAGCGATGTAATCCTGCGGATCATTGAAGGTGGGGACCAGCACTACGGCATTCGCGACATAGAAATTTGCATAGCTCGCGGGCACGCGCTGGCCGTCGAGCGCAACGGGTGACGGCATGGGCAGGGGCACCACTTCCGGCTTCGAGCCGTCTTCCAGGCGCATGTCCTTCACGCGCTCCCAGTTTTCCTGAAGGGGAGCGTAGTTCGCCTCGGCAGGATTCTTCTCGATGCAGAGAAGCACCGTGCGCGGGCCCACAAACCGGCATAAATCGTCCACGTGGCCGTGCGTGTCATCGCCGGCAATGCCTTTTCCCAGCCAGAGAACGTTGGTCACTCCGAGATACTGCTTGAAGACCGCGGCAATCTGCTCGCGGCCGAAGCCCGGATTGCGAATCTGCACGTTCGGGTCGAGCAGGCACTCTTCCGTGGTCAGCAGCGTTCCGCGACCATTCACATCGATGCTGCCGCCCTCGAGGACAAAGCGTCGTCCATCCACCACTGCATCGAACATGCGGCAGCGTAGCTTGCGCGCCGCGAACTCCGGCACGCGGCAGTCCTTTCGCCAATTTGGATACTTTGCCCAGCCAGTGAAGCCAAAGCGCGCAATGGCCACCTCGGAGCGCGGCATGTCGCGCTTCACGAAAATCGGCCCGAAGTCGCGCGTCCAGCCGCGGTCGGTGGGGAAGCGGAAGAATTCCACGCGCTTGAGATCGATTCCGATCCTCTTGAGAATGCGCCGCGCCTTATCCTCGTGCGCTTTCGAGTTCACCAGAATCCGCGCGATTTCGCCCCGCACAATCAGGCGTACAATCTCGCCATAAACCCAGGGGATGGGCGCGAACTTTCCCGGCCAGTCTGTAAGGTTATGCGGCCAGCCAATCCAGGTGGCCTCGTGCAGTTCCCACTCGGCGGGCAGGCGGTAATTAAGTTCAGAGGGGATATGTCCTACTTCTTTTCGCGCCACGGATCCTCGTCGAGAAATCGCTGAGTGATTCCAGCGTAGGCGTCGATTCGCCGGTCGCGCAGAAAGGGCCAGTTGCGCCTCACGTTTTCGAGGCGGGTCAGTTTGATTTCCGCAATCAAAATCTCCTCGCGGCCCGTGGAAGCCTCAGCCAGCACTACGCCGAAAGGGTCGCAAATGAAGCTGGAGCCCCAGAATTCGAGGCCGGCGCCGGCATCGAAGGTTTTTTCAAAGCCCACGCGGTTCACTGCGGCGACATACACGCCGTTGGCGATGGCGTGGCCGCGCTGCACCGTCCGCCAAGCATCGTGTTGCGCCGCGCCGTGCTTCTCCTTTTCGGCCGGGTGCCATCCGATGGCCGTGGGATAGAACAAAATGCTTGCGCCCTGCATCGCCGCCAGGCGCGCGCCTTCCGGGTACCACTGGTCCCAACAGATCAGTGTGGCGACGCGGCCCACCTGCGTGGAAAAGGCGCGAAACCCCAGGTCGCCGGGAGTGAAGTAGAATTTTTCGTAATAAGCCGGATCGTCGGGGATGTGCATCTTGCGGTAGAGGCCCGCGATTTCGCCGCTTGCGTCAATCACCGCCGCACTGTTGTAATAAACGCCCGGGGCGCGGCGCTCGAATACCGGCGCGACAATCACCACGTTGCGCGCCTTGGCGATTTTGCCCAAAGTTTCCGTGGTTGGGCCGGGTACGGGCTCGGCCAAATCAAATAATCCGGCATCCTCGCGCTGGCAGAAGTACTGCGAGCGAAAAAGCTCCGGCAGGCAAATAATCTCCGCGCCGCGCTGTGCAGCTTCCTCCACGCGCGCCGCGGCCTTTTGCAGATTTTCATTGGGGCTCGGCAAGCACGACATCTGCACCAAACCCGCCACGTATTTCTCTTGGGAAGGCATCTCGTTGAGACTACACAAATCGCGGGATTTTGCCAAGTTTGGCGCTGCGGGTTAAGTGGCGTGGGCAGCTTGCCAGTTGCAAGGGCATTCCGCCCCTGACGAATAAGTCTGCCACAAGCCGAAATCTGCGGAATTACTGCCGGAAAAGCCGAGGGGCGTGTTGTGCGGATTCGATTTGAAAGGTCTGCTATGCTTTGAAATTCCCGCCCCGCATGGGTTGTTTCCCCGGGGGCGGAGAGATGCGCCTCTGGATTCGGTCATCCGGCCCCATTCGATGCGCGAGAAAGGACAGGCGATGAAGTCACACACGGAATATCTGTGGTTCAACACCAAGAAACATCGGGAGTTCATCAACATCACGGTTGAAGTCGAAAAGGCCCTGGCCAAGTCACAGATCAAGGAAGGATTGATTCTGGTTTCGGCCATGCACATCACAGCCGGTGTCTACGTGAATGACGCGGAAGACGGTCTGATTGCCGACATCGATGAGTGGCTGGAAAAACTGGCGCCATTCCGCGCCGATTACCGCCATCACCGCACGGGCGAGACCAATGGCGATTCACACCTGAAGAATCTGATCGTCGGACATCAAGTGGTGGTTCCCGTCACCAACGGCAAGCTGGATTTCGGTCCATGGCAGCAGGTCTACTACGCCGAATTCGACGGCCAGCGCCGCAAACGGGTGCTCATCAAAGTGATTGGGGAGTGATGCGGAGGAATCGTCAATAGTCGAATGTCGAAAGTCGAAGGACAAATCTTGCGCAAAGTAAAATTGCCTGCGTGCTCCGGCAATCTGCCGCTTGCCCTGTAACAATACCAACTCTGCTAGAATCCAAAAAGTGTGCCCAGTGTTGGGCGCCGTTCCCATCTGGAGAAATTTGTCCGCATGCCGCCGATTATCGAAGTTCAGGATTTGACTAAGGAGTTTCGCACCTTCCGCCGGCGCGAGGGGGTTCTGGGCGCCTTGCAGAATCTCTTTGTCCGTGAATATCTAGCTGTCCATGCCGTTGACCACGTGAGCTTTTCGATTGATCCCGGCGA
>JASHTZ010000437.1 GCA_030040295.1 Terriglobia bacterium
CAGGCTTTCGAGCGGCCCGTAGAATGCCGTCTCCATGGCGTGTTGAAATGCCCCCGGATGATCGCCCGGAAGCGTGTTACCCTCCGAGTCGCTCCACTCATCCATGTTGAATCCCCAAACGTGATCGCAGGACACATTCCAGTCGCGAAGGAAGTAGACCGTCCAGCGGTACATGCCCATCGGTCCGACAGGAAGAATCAGAGCCAGCTTGCGGCCGGCTTCGCGCGCCCGGCGAATTTCCATGGCCAATTCGTGGCCCAGCATGACATCGAAATCCGCCACGCTCGCCGCCATGCGAATTGAATAATTCTTATGCCACTTCGGCTGCCGCTCGAAAATGGCTTTCGCGTCGTCGGCCACGCAGGCGTCCCACTTCGCCAGATCCCATCCCGCCGGAAAGAAGGATTCCAGCATCGAGCCCTTCAGGGTTGTCAGAAGATTCATTCGTTCCCTCCCGTGCCAGCAGATGATAACAGACTGTAATTGTCCGATGGTTTTAAAAGAATAGACTTGAAAACCAGGAGGCGGCCAAATCCGTTGGGTGATCCCCCGGCTCTGTCGGGGAGGAAGCCGGAGTTTAACAGCTCCGGTAATCAGCAAACCGCAGGCTTTCGTCATCTCGAAAAGACCCCTCCCCCCAACTCCCCTCCCCCTCTTCCCTCTCCCCCGGGGAGAGGGAAGAGGGGAGAAGGGGTGATGGGGTGAGGGGTTGCTTCCTGGCGGTGGCGGTCAGACCGCTTTGAGGGGCCAGCCACCGCAAAAGCCTCCGGCTTTGCCGGAGGATGATTACTCAAATATCGGGAATTATGTCGAGGTGATGGGCAGCGTCAATGGTGAGGCTACGACGATCCACATTAACTCATTGAAATTGCTGAGCGTGGGAAGGGCAATTTGTGGAATTCCGCCCGCAAAAAAGCCCGCCAACTGAAAGCTCCTCCCCACAGGGAAGGCTCGACCGTGGCGACTGATCGGGCGTCAGTGCCCGATTGAGGCTGAATCCTCGGTCCCTGGTGATTGCTTCCCATTGCTGGAATTATTCTGTACCAGCGGTGCTTCCAACGGACTATCGCTCTTCAACAGCCGAGTCTTGACTTCCACTTTTTGGCGTGGCACAGCATTGATGTCTGATTCGAAGGTCCGGTATCCCGGCAGCGCGATCTTGATTTTGTGCATTCCTGGGGCAATCAGCATCCCTTTTCCAAGGCCTTCGAATTCTCCCACATGTCCCACAAATTCGCCGTCAACAAACACCGCGGCTCGCGGCGGGTCAACTTCGATCTTCAGTGTGGAAGTGACTGAAGGATATTTTCCGCTAAGGTCTCTTTGCATTGAGACCACGACCGTGGCCGTCTTTCCGGGCTGAATGAAAACCTGCTGTGTAAAATCCTTGTAACCGTTTTGCCGCACGGTAACGTTGTGGACTCCCGGCAGGAGAAGTACGCTTTTTGACCCGTTGAGTTCTCTTACGTATCCCACGTATTGGTCGTCGATCCAGACACCCGAGGTTTTTTCAATGCGCGAGTCTGCTTTGAATTCAACCTTGCCCATCACCACGTCCTTAGCGCCCAACAAACCAGGAAACGCCGCTATGAACATCAAAATCAGGTACCCAACCAGGATCTTCCTATTCCCCAGGTTCTTGCTCATCGTCGTCACCTCAAAGATGGATAATTTAATTCTCGCCGGTTCTCACTCAATACTTGTCCTTCCGACACCGCCAGTACCACAGGGTGAGTCACACGGTAAACGCCTTAGGCCATGCGGGTCGAAATGATCAAGCCGCTGTGAACCGTTTTCCTTTCTTTAGCAAGCTTTAGCAAGCGAGCAGCATGACTGCCAAAGTCCCTAAGCTCTTGTATTGAATACAGTTGACTAAATCCTACGGGTCGCAAAGGAGGGAAATTCTTTCGGGCGTGAGTAAAAATTTCGCAAGAGGCGCAGATGGCATACCGCAGCTTTTGACTCCTTCAGGCCATTCGGAGCGGCTCAGCTTGGAAGTTGCTTCGAGGTCTCAAATTTGTCGGCTGGAGCAATTTCACTGAGTTTCCCCAGGTCCAGGACCATTTCGCCCCTATCGTCGGGCTCGAAGGCGGGAGCGAAGCGAGCCCCCCAGACAATCTCCTCGAATCGATAGGAATGCCGAACGTGCACTGTCTGGAAAAACGTGTCGTCAAATGCCTTAATCAGAATCAGGAACTCGGCTTGCTCCTGGGCCAGGTCCTCACGCGTCTTGCCCCAGAGCGGGCTGGATTCGTCGATGGGATGAACCACGGTCCACGTGAGTGGGAGGAACTGAACCTGTTGGCGCTCGAGGGTCAGGTGCCTGTATCTGCGCAGCAGGCCCTGGTCCGAAGGCTCCACGCTGCTCAACATCATGCGCGCTTCCACTTCCATCAAATTGTTGCTGCGCCGGTTGGCCAGACGAAATTGCAGGCTGGTTCCAGATTGATAGGGCGCAACCACCATCTGACCGCTGAAAGCCAGGCGAGCCGCGGGCCGCGAGAATCTTCCAAAAAGAAGACCCGTGGCGATGGCGAACGCCAGCAATCCCAGCAGCGCCTCGATGGCCGCTACCAGGTTTGCCAGCGTGCCGCTGGGCGCGACCTGTCCATAACCCACGGTTGTAAAGGTCTGGGCGCTGAAGAAAAATGCACTCAGGAACCGGTTGAAAACAGTGCTGGTGTCTGCACCCTGAAGGTGCTCGACGCCAATCTTCATATAGACCACTGCAAACGCCCCGTTGGCGACAATGTATCCTGCAAAGATCATCGCCGAAAAAACCGGCCACGAGGCGTTGATCATGAACAGATAGGGATGGATATCGCGCCACGTAGCTCCCCGCCGGCGAACGTTGAATTGCCCGCTCGAGTTGATGATTCGGCGCAGCCCACCGCGATAACTGGTTGTGAAACCGGGGTCATAGGAAGGCTTTTCCACTCTTTTAGGTTCCCCCGTTGGGAGTCACTTCTTTTTCAGAAAAGTGCCCTCTTCAAGTTCTTCGAATGCCTGGCGGAGCTGGTCCTGTGTATTCATCACAATGGGACCATACCAGGCCACAGGTTCCTCCAGCGGCTTTCCGGAAACCAAGAGGAACCGGATGCCGTCCTCGCCCGCCTGCACCATCACCTCATCTCCGCGATCAAACAGAATGAGCGAGCGATTGTCCGCCTCTGTGGGCGGATGCGTGTCCGCCCAGCCCACGGCCTCCGTCGGCACCGCAAGGGGCCCCGACGCGTTGCAGAACTTGCCGTTCCCACCGAAAACATAGGCGAAGGCGTGGCGCGAGATTTCAACCGGTAACGTCTTCATCTTCCCGGGCGGTACCGACACATCGAGGTAAACCGGCTCAGCGGCAACGCCATCAACGGGGCCTGTTTTGCCCCAGAATTTGCCGCACACAATTCGCACGCGTGTGCCGTCATCGTCCTGCACTTCGGGAATGTCTGGCGCTTTTACTTCCTGATAGCGAGGCGAAGTCATCTTGAGCGAGGAGGGCAGGTTCCCCCACAATTGAAATCCGTGCATGCGGCCTGCAACGTCGCCCTTGGGCATTTCCTGATGGATGATGCCGCTGCCCGCTGTCATCCATTGCACATCACCGGCGCCGATGGCCCCCCGGTTTCCTATGCTATCGCCGTGCTCCACCGTTCCGGCCAGCACGTAAGTAATTGTCTCGATCCCCCGATGCGGATGCCAAGGGAAGCCGGCAAGATAATCCTGTGGGACGTCATTGCGAAAGTCATCGAGAAGAAGAAATGGATCGAAGTCGGAAGTGTTACCAAACCCAAACGCGCGCCGCAGATGCACTCCCGCGCCTTCCAGCGTCGGCTTGGAGCGACTCAATCGCTTGATTGGCCGAAGGGACATGTTAACCTCCTGGTCCGAAGTCTACCTGCATTGACGGTAGGTTGCTATAAGTGCCCTTTTGAATCGTACTTAACGATATCCCCCGGCAATCAACAGCGTTTCGCCGCTAATCCAGGAGGAATCGGAAGATGCGAAGAAAACCGCGGCGGGAGCAATGTCTTCCGGCCGTCCAAGGCGGCCCAGGGGGGTGCTCGCCTGCACCTGCTTGCTTAATTCGTTCTCGCCGAAGCCCGCCGCGTACCACCCTTCCGTCTGCACCATGCCGGGATTGATGGCGTTCACGCGAATCTTCCGGGGGCCGAGCTCTTTCGCCAGCGACTTCGTCACCGCATCCACGGCGGCTTTGGATGCACTGTAAACCGACGAGTTGGCCGGGGCGAGTGTGCTTACAATAGAGCTGATGTTCACGATGCTGCCGCCCTCGGGACCAAAATATTTTGCAGCTTCCTGAGAGGTCAGAAGCAAGCCGAGCACGTTGATATCGAAAATCTTGTCAAAGTGCCCCTCCGTAACGCCGGCCAGCGGAGCGAACTCGTAAATTCCCGCATTGTTGATGAGGATGTCGAGCCGGCCAAAGGCATTCTTCGTTTCTGCGAAGAGCTTCTCGATCTCCGCCGGCTTTGAAACATCCGCATGCACGGCGATTGCCTTGCCGCCCTTCCCGGTGATCTCCGCAACCACACGCTCAGCGCCTTCCTTGCTGCTGGAATAATTCACGACTACTGCCGCGCCTTCCGCCGCCAAGTGCTTGGCGATGGACGCCCCAATTCCCTTGGACGCGCCGGTTACGACGGCAACCCTGCCTATCAATTTCTGTGACATATTAATCTTCCCTCCTCCGGTCTTTTTGTACCGTACAATCAATGATGTCGCGCGAGGGTCAAAAGTTTCAAATGTCCCAAATGAAGGTGATTCTCTTCGGTGCCTCGGGGATGATTGGGCAGGGCGTTTTGCGAGAATGCCTGCTGGATCCTGAAGTCGCAATCGTCCTCTGCGTCACGCGCAGCCGTTCGGCGCAGCAAGATCCGAAACTCCGCGAAGTCGTTCACAAAGACTTTCTGGATTTCTCGCCCCTCGAAAAGGAACTGGGCGGATTTGATGCGTGCTTTTTCTGTCTGGGGGTCTCTTCCGTGGGGATGTCCGAAGAAGCTTACCGGCACATCACCTACGGCATTACTCTGGCTGCGGCCGCGCTGCTGGCGAAGCTCAACCCACAGATGACCTTCATCTACATCTCGGGTGCCGGCACGGACAGCACCGAGCATGGCCGGACCATGTGGGCGCGCGTCAAAGGTCAAACGGAAAACGCCTTGCTGCGATTACCCTTCAAGGCGGCGTATATGTTCCGCCCCGGCTTGATCATTCCGTTGCATGGAATTAAGTCCAGAACCTTCGCCTATCGTATTTCTTATGCTGTCATGCGGCCATTACTTCCCTTGATGAAAATCCTGTTTCCCCGGTATGTCACGACTACGGAGCAACTGGGCCGAGCCATGCTCATCGCCGCCAAGCGGGGCGCGCCCAAACGGGTGCTGGAGGTTCCGGACATTAACAGCCTCTGAGCACAGGTGCGCCCCCACCCTGCTAATTTCCGGAAGTGAGGGCCTTTAAGTAGCGGTAGTAAAAATCCACCCCCTGGTAAAACGATTCCACGCGCAGGCGCTCATCGCGGCCGTGGGCGCGAATATCGTCCATGTCAATGGCCACGCCGGAAATTCCAAAAGTGGGCATTCCGGCCGCGTTGGTGTAGACCCCGTCGGATGCGCCCGTGGCCATGGTGGGAACAACCGGCGTTCCCGGCCACATTTCGCCGGCTACTTTTTCGAGCGCGGTCATCACATCGGGCCTCAGCTTGACCGGCGGCAGCGCCTGAGCGTCAGGAGCGCTGTCGAGCACCCTGCCGCTGTCATCAACGTAACGGACTTCCACCTTGGGATCGGCGAAAATGCCAATCAGATCCTGGCGAATTTCCTCGCGCGTGTGCCCGGGCAGAATGCGGCAGTTCACGATGGCGCGGGCGGTTTCCGGGAGGGCGTTGTTGGCGAGTCCCGCATCCAAGCGAGTGGCCACGCAGGTGGTGCGCAGAGTGGCGTTTTGAAGGGGGTCCTGTGAAAGGCGCGCCACCGCGGCCTGATCCGGTGGGGATTTCACCACGGCGCGCATATCGGCAGCCTCCTGCCCGGATTCGACGGAAGCCATGCGTTCAAAGTAAGCTCGCGTCACATCATTGAGCTCAACGGGAAATTCATAACTTTCCAGGCGAACCAGCGCGCCGGCGAGATGATAAATCGCATTGTCCGGCACCGGCAACGAGCTGTGCCCACCCGGGTTAGTGACCGTAAGCTGATAGTCCGCGTAAAGCTTCTCGCTGGCGTCCATGGAAACGATGACGGGCTTGCCGTCATCGGTATCCACGCCGCCGCCGTCGGAATTCAGCACGAACTCCGCGTCAATAAGGTTGCGTTGGTTGTGAACCAACCAATCCACGCCGTTGAATTTTCCGCCTTCTTCGTCTGCGGTG
The DNA here is from genome assembly GCA_030040295.1 of Terriglobia bacterium. Classification (GTDB taxonomy): domain Bacteria; phylum Acidobacteriota; class Terriglobia; order UBA7540; family UBA7540; genus Bog-366. The sequence continues at coordinate 6,389 of JASHTZ010000437.1, forward strand.
AGCGCCAGAATCAGGTCGCGGTCCGGTATATAGCCTTCGCGTTTCAGGCGGATGAATTCGGTCACCCAGATGGCATCGTCGCTCTTCATGTCCTGTGTGCCGCGGCCATAAAAGTATCCGTCCTTCTCGATAAACTGGAAGGGGTCAGTGGTCCAATCGGAGCGGCGCGCCTCCACCACGTCGAGATGCCCGATCAGAAGCACAGGCGGATGCGCTCCCGTCCCGTGCAGGCGCGCCACCATGTTATCCTTGCGGGGATTGGGGCCGAGTACCACGACGTCGCCGGCAGGAAAGCCCGCATCGCGCAGCCGCTTTGCCATCGCCTCGGCAGCCACAGTGGTGCTACCCACGGAATCCGTAGTGTTGATTTCAACCAATTGCTTGAAAATATCGTGAGCAAGCTGACGAGTGGCCTCGTCAACCTGGCCCCGCAAAGCCGGCAAAGTATATGCCATGGTCACGGTCACCAGAAACAAGGCCTTGAAAAGGTGTCGATGCATCGCGGCATTATATCAAACCCCGCGCGGCGCATTGGGGGTATGCTGGAAGCACGAATTGACATGCAAAGGAGATTCGACCCAGTATAGTGGGCGGTGGACTTTCGACTTTTCTCCAGGCTGCTGGTGAGGCTGCGAAAAAGAATCCTTTGTGAGTCATTCCAATGAAGAGACTGGGAATCCTTCTTTCCGGCCGCGGCTCGAACTTTGAGGCCATTGCGCGCAATATACGGGAGGGCGCGATTCCAGCGGAAATCGCCGTAGTGATCAGCAACAAGCCCGAGGCACTAGGTCTGGCTCGCGCGAAGGAATTGAAGCTCCAAACCCGCTGCATTCCGTCAAAAGGGAAGGAGCGCGAAGCATTCGATCGCGAAGTTGTTGCCGTGCTCAAAGAGTTTCGCGTTGACTTGGTATGTCTGGCGGGCTTTATGCGCATTTTGAGCCCCGCGTTCGTGCGCGAGTTTCCCCGCCGAATTCTGAATATTCATCCAGCCCTGCTTCCCGCGTTTGCGGGCGAGAATGCGCAGCGGCAGGCGCTCGAATATGGGGTGAAATTTTCAGGCTGCACCGTGCACTTGGTGGATGAAGGCGTGGACACCGGACCCATCGTGTGCCAGGCGGTTGTGCCCGTCAAGGACAATGACACGGAACAAACTCTCGCGGCCCGCATTCTGAAAGAAGAGCATAGAATTTATTCACAGGCCATCTGCTTGCTGCTTGAAGGCAAGGTGAGCTTTGAAGGCCGGCGCGTGCATCTGAAAAGTTGATCAGCCAACAGGCTGAACTTCCAGGCAAGTGGAGAATGTGATACACTCCAGTGTGTAGACTTTATGGCCGCAAAGACCCGAGTGAACATTACTGTGGATACTGAGACCTTGCGACTGGCGGATCGCTTGGCGAGGGCCCGAAAAACCTCCCGCAGCGCAGTATTGCGGGAAGGGGTTCATTCTTTGGCTTCCGAGCACGAACGACAGAAGGCGGATGCCGCCTTGCTCGAGCGCCAAAGGGAAGCTGTCGCGACCATGGATCGCCTGGCACAGAAGGCCGGTAACTGGCCGGCCGTCGAGATTCTCCACGCCTGGAGATACAGATCGCCGGGTGGCCGAAAGTGAATTTCAGCCCTGCAACACCAGCTTATACTGTTGACACTTCTGTCGTATTGAAATGGTTCGTGCAGAGCGGCGAAAGCGACTGCCAGTTGGCACGGGATTTGCGCACCGCTTATCTCCAGAATCGATGCGTATTAAGCTGCCCCGAATACCTTGTACTGGAACTCGCCAATGCTTTGTTTACAGGCCGGAGGTTTACATCATCCGAAATCAAAATTATTTCAGAATCGCTTCGTACCATGAATCTTACTTTGGAGCCCTTGCGATGGTCAACGCTTGAGAAAGCAGTTGATCTTGCGATCTCGCTAAATACCGCCATCTACGATTCCTACTTTCTGGCCTGTGCCATCGAGTCGGGCAGCCTGCTCGTGACGGCGGATGACCGCTTTGTCCGCAGGGTCGGAAGACACCCGAATCTGGTTCCACTGCGCCAATTGGTGCTCCCCGCCTGAAGGGGTGTGAATTCTACGACTATAAATTCTCATGACAATTGACGAACAACTCGCATACCTCACGAAAGGCGCGGAGGAAACCATCCGCGTGGAAGAACTCAGGTCCAAGCTGGAGCGCTCGGCGAAAACCGGCAAGCCGCTGCGCGTGAAGGCGGGGTTTGACCCCACCGCGCCGGACATTCACCTGGGCCACACCGTCCTGATCCGCAAGCTCAAGCACTTTCAGGACCTTGGCCACACGGTGATTTTCCTGATCGGCGACTTCACCGGAATGATCGGCGACCCTTCCGGCCGCAACGTCACCCGTCCGCCTTTATCGCCGGAGGAGATTGCCGCGAACGCTGAAACTTACAAGAAGCAGGTCTTCAAGATTCTCGATCCGCACAAGACCGTGGTGGACTTCAACAATCGCTGGCTCGGAAAGCTCACGGGGCGGGAATGGGTTCAGCTCTGTTCCAAATACACCGTGGCGCGCATGCTGGAGCGCGATGATTTTACGAAACGCATGAAAGAGCAGCGGCCCATCTCCATGCACGAACTGCTCTATCCGCTTTCGCAGGCTTACGACTCCGTGGCGCTGGAAGCCGACGTCGAGCTCGGCGGCACCGACCAGAAATTCAATCTGCTCGTCGGGCGCGATATTCAGCCCGAGTACGGCCAGGAACCGCAAGTCATCATGACCATGCCGATTCTGGAAGGGCTCGACGGCGTGCAGAAAATGTCGAAATCTCTGGGAAATTACGTCGGCATCGATGAGCCACCCGCGGAAATGTTCGGAAAGCTCATGTCCATTTCGGACGAAATGATGTGGCGCTACTACCTGCTGCTCACGGACATGAGCGCTGCGCAGATTGAGCAATTAAAGGACGCAGTCGCGTCAGGCAAAGAGCATCCGCTCGATCTCAAGAAAGCCCTGGCGCGGCGGATCATCACGGATTTTCACGGCGCCGACGCAGCCGGGCAGGCCCAAAGGACTTTTGAGACAAAAATCCAAGGTGGTGGCATTGACCCGAATGCGCCAAGCGCAAGCGCCGAGCGTGACTCGGAAGGCCGAGTGAGGATCGGGCAACTTGAACCTGGCTTTCAAGTCGGCGCGAGACTTGACACTTGGCTTGTGAATCTTGACCTATGCCCGTCCAAGAGCGAGGCACAGCGACTCATCAAGGCCGGTGCAGTGTATCTTGCCACGCGCCGTCACGGAGGAGTGATGGGGGAATTCAATCGAGCTACCAATCTTGCCGAGGAATTTGACCCTTGGGACGAGATCGGTAAACCGATTATTGCTGAAGCCCTGTTCAAAGTTGGGCGCAAGCAGTATCGAATCACATTTCCTCCGAAAGGGACCTCGTAAGTGATATGATTGAAAATCAAGGATCATTCATGCGCAACATCAAGATCGTCGTTGAGAGACACCCCGATGGGTTTGTTGCTTATCCTCTTGGCGTGCAGGGAACTGTGGTCGGTGAAGGCGACACCTACGACGAAGCCCTTGCCGACGTAATGTCGGCGCTCAAATTCCACGCGGAGACTTTTGGCGCGGATGCCCTGGACGGTCAAGCTCCTGTACTCGAAGCCTTTCTTACCGAAGCCGCCGTAGAAATCTGATGGCAAAATTTCCGGTCGATGCCCCAAAGCACCGGGTCCTGCGGACACTCGTTGCTTCGGGCTTTCGAATTGTCAGGGAAAAAGAACACATATCAATGGTTCGAGTGAATCCCGACGGTTCGAAGACCCCTTTGACCATGCCGAATCATTCCTCTTTGAAAAGCTCCACGCTCCGAACAATCTGCACGCAGGCCGGAATTCCGCGGAACGAATTCTTGAAGGCGTTCGAGGAGTCATAACGCAAGTGGGAAATTATGTAGCGGTGACCCAAGAGTTGGTCGCAAGCGCTTGCGCGACGGGTTTGACCGTTTCGAACTTTTCTGTGGACAAATTGCAGACAAACGGCGGCAGAGGGCCGGTCTCGGCAATTCCGGCGGCCTCAACGGCGGCGTGGAGGACAGGTGAAGGGCCCCACGCGTCGCGTAGATCTTCGAGCGGCAGAAAGTGTGTGCGCCGGGCTTCAGCGGTGGGACGGTCGCCGCGCCGGCAAGCGGCGAAGAGCGCCTGGCTGAGAGCCGGAGCGACACAGCCGGACCCGGTGGTAAACCCCGGCAGCTTCCAATCGAGCATATGGACCACCGCGGGCCGCTCGCCGATGCCGCTCACCACGTAGCGGCGGTCCACGCGCTCGAGCAGCGCCGCGAGGTAGTCATCGCGCGCCGGGTCTTTGCGGACAACTGCGTACTTGATTGAGCAGCACACTCCGCTTGTCACCAGGCGGCCGACCGCGTCGAGCCCGCCCGCGCGGTCGGCTCCAAATCCCAACTCATCCTTCAAGTAGAGGGTCAGCGGCATGCCTGCGGCATCCGCAAATTCGCGCAGGCCGCGTTCCAGTCCGGCTGCGTCTCGCGGATCATTGCAGGGCAACACCATGACGCAGGGAAATCCCTGGCGGCGCAGCAACGGCGCCTGGTCCATCAGCCGCCCGAACGATGGTCCGGCGCTGGGAATGCACCACAGATGATTCGGGAGGCCCGCGAGCCACTCGAGAAGCTGCTCGTATTCCTTCAGGTCCAGGTGATACAGGAAGGCATTGCCGCCGAAAAGCACGCGCGTCATGCCGGCGGCGGCCAGATGATTTACAATGCGATTTGTGGCCTCAAAATCCAGCGTGCGCTTCGCGTCCCGCCGGCGAGCCAGCGGAGGCACGGGGAAAACTCCCTGCAAGTCATCCTGGGTAATGGGAGATGTACGCAAGAGCTCCTCGCCTTTGACTCTGTACTCCTTGAATGTTGCAAACCTCGGTGCCTGCGGACTATGAACCGTCCCGTCGCGGCGTCATTTCTCCGGCTTGCGGAGGATGAGGTTCACCTCAAGGGGCGTGCGGATGTCCAACGAGCTGACCTGCCGCGCTTCCGAGGCTAAGTTCTTGAAAGTGGCTTTCACCGTGTAGTCGTGGTCAAAGCGAAGGTCAGTGAACTCATACTGTCCACTTGAATCCGAGTAAATATCCAGCACTTTCTTTGTTTGGAGGTCCACCAACTGAATCGCTGCTCCGGAAATGATATGGTCCGCCTCATCCGTGGTTACGCCCCGCACCGTGCGGGTTTGCGGCGTCTTGTCTTTCGCCCAACCAGCGGCACTTCCGATCAGGAATATGTTCCCTGCCAAGGCGAGAACTGCTAGGCGCGACTGCCAGAGGCGGACCCGTCGAAACCCAACATTGCCATCCGCCGCCCGGATACTTTCCCTCTCGGCAAAATTTATTTCACCATGCCTCATCTTCCTCTTCCTCTTCTTCCCCGTGGGAAATGATGTCAAGCTCCACCGGATTGGTGCTCACGACCTCCAGTTCCGCTCCACAATCCGGGCAGTCCAATGTCGCGCCCTCTTCGACGTCGTCTTCGACTTCAATCGCCGCCTCGCATTCCGGGCAATAGGCCATGGTCGTTCTCCCTTGAATTTCCTCCACCCCGTCCAAACAAAAGTCTATGCATTTCCCCAAATGTTGTCCAGACCCACACGTAGTAATTTGATGCTCGAATTCGGATTTTGGACGAGGAACTTCCACAAGGTTCACGAGCTAACGCCGGCAGGCTGCGAATCATCAAATCGATATTCGGAAAAAGTTGGCCTTATAGCTGGGCATAAAGTTGGCTCTTTTCAACTTCCCCCAGGCCGCGATAACCTAGGGGCTCTTCTGACGGAGTTGGAAAGCCTTCAATCACGAGGTGGCGCCATGAAACATCAACATCAATTTGCGACATTGGCGGTACACGCAGGTGAAGCCCCTTGCAAGCTCACCGGCGCGGTCGACACTCCGATTTACCAGGCAACGACCTTCGCCGCTGTGGACTCAGATGAAATGGCGGCGCTTTACTCCGGCGAGAAGCCCGGATACATGTACACGCGCTATGGAAATCCTACGATTCGAGCACTCGAGGAAAAGGTCGCGGCGCTGGAAGCGGGCGAGGCGGCGCTGGCATTTGCCTCCGGGATGGCGGCCATCTCCTCCGCGATTCTCGGATGCGTCAAAGCCGGTGACCACGTGGTGGCGGCACGGTCCCTTTACGGCGCCGCCTACAATTTTCTCAACCACAAACTTCCCACCATGGGCGCCTCCACAACCTTCGTGCAAAGCACTCGCCCCGCGGATTTTGAAAAGGCTATTCGGCCGAACACGCGCCTGATCTATTTTGAAACACCCAGCAACCCGATTCTGGAAATTCTGGACATCGCCGCCATCGCCCGCATCGCCACCGCCCACGGCATCGCCAGCATGGTTGATAATACTTTCGCGTCGCCCGCCCTTCAGCAGCCCCTGAGGCTGGGCGCCACGGTTTCCGTTCACTCCGCCACGAAATACCTTTGCGGACATGGCGACGCCATGGGCGGCGTGGTAATTGGCCCGAAGGACTACATTGGACGCCTCGACCGCGAAATCCTGCGCGATTTTGGCGGAGTGATGAGTCCGTTCACGGCGTGGCTGATGCTGCGCGGCATTCACACGCTGCACGTGCGCATGCCCTTCCATTGCGCCAACGCGCAGCAGGTGGCCGGTTTTCTTGCGCGTCATCCCAGGGTTGAACGCGTCAACTATCCCGGCTTGGCGAATCACCCCGGCCACGACCTCGCCGAGCGGCAGATGAGTGCCTTCGGCGCCATGATGAGCTTCGAGGCAAAGGGAGGTTACGAGGCCGGCAAGCGCGTGATGGACCGGGTAAAGATCTTCGCGCGCGCCGCCAGCCTGGGCGATACACGTTCGCTCATCGTACACTCTGCATCGACAAGTCATCGCGCCGTGCCGCTCGAACAGCGGCAGGCCATCGGAATCACCGACGGCCTGGTGCGCCTCTCAATCGGAATCGAAGCTGTCGAAGATCTGATCACTGACCTCGACCAGGCGCTGGCGGGTTGACCCGCCAGCATCGGCATCACGCGATCGAAGATTCAGCAATCAAACGTAGTGCCTGTGCATGTTTTGGTATGATGGCCGAAGAGGCCATGCGAATGTCCAGGCTCGTCTCATTTCTCCTCCTGATCTATTCGTACTTCCTGATCCGAACCAATCTTCCTAAACTTCCGTCGCGCATCCCCACGCATTTCAATTCGGCAGGTGCCGCCAACGGCTGGGGAAGCCCCGGCTCGCTCTGGCTCATCCTGGGCGCGCAGGCACTGACTTGCGCAATTTTTCTCGCAGTGCCGCTTCTCGGCCGACGGTATCCCGACGCCGTTCATTTGGGATTGCGCCGATTGAGCGATTTCCCCGCGCCTCGGCGCGCGGGAATCCTGGCCATGATTGAGCGGATGGTGGGGTATTTGAACGTTGTACTGAACCTGTTTTTCGTTTTCATGCTGCGCGGAATCATTCAGGCCGCGGAGCAGCCGGTTCCGCACCTCCATATATTTTGGCCGGTGGTGCTGGCGACAGGCGCAACGGCGGCCATTCTTTGGTATTACCTGGCAAAATTTCGTAATTTGGGGAAAGGCGAAGGCGGCACGGCCATTCGGGTCACGCGCTGAGCCGCGCCACCACGGCAGCGGCGAATTCCTGCGTGGAATTCTTCCCGCCCAAATCGGGCGTGCGCACCTTAGCTTCGGCAATCACCGCTTTCAGGGCGCTCATCACGCGCTCGCCGGCGGCTGTTTCACCCAGATGTTCGAGCATCATCGCGGCGGCCCAGATGGCGGCGATGGGATTGGCGATTCCGCGGCCGGCGATATCGGGCGCGCTGCCGTGCACGGGCTCAAACACCGGCGGGCCGCGGCGCTCCGTGGGGTTCAGATTGGCGCTGGCGGCCAGCCCCAGGCTGCCCTGCAGTGCGCTGCCCAAATCCGTAAGAATGTCCGCAAAGAGATTTGAACCCACCACCACATCCAGGCTCTCCGGATGCGTAATCATGCGCGCGGCAAGCGCGTCCACGTGATAGCTGGAAACGGCAACCTCCGGAAATTCTGCGGCTACGGCGCGCACCACCTCATCCCACATCACCATGGCGTACTGCATGGCGTTGGATTTGGTGGCGCTGGCCAAACGCTTGCGCGGTCTTCGCTGCGCCTGCTGAAACGCGTAGCGCACCACGCGCTCCACGCCTTTGCGCGTGAAAATGGACTCTTGAATCGCCACTTCATCGGGCGTGCCGCGTTTGAATCGCCCGCCCACTCCCGCATATTCGCCCTCGGTGTTTTCGCGGATGAAGAGCATGTTGACTTGTTCAGGCCGTTTTGCGCGCAGAGTCATCTCCAGGCCGGGCAGCATTTCCACCGGCCGCAGGTTGATGTAGAGATCAAACTCAAACCGGATGCGCAGCAGAAGGTCACGGAGCGAAATGTAATCGGGAACCGTGGGATGGCCAATCGCGCCCAGCAGGATGGCATCGAAGGGGCGCAGGGTTTCGATCCCATCCTCCGGCATCATCCGGCCGTGGCGAAGGTAAAATTCGCAGCCCCAGTCGAAGGGCTCAAACGAAAGCGAGAAACCCTTTACGACGGCTTTCAAAACCTCCACCGCAGCCGGAATCACTTCCTTCCCAATCCCGTCGCCGGGAAGAAGCGCAAGGCGATAGTTTTTCATAATCAGGCGCAAACGGAGCGCCGCCGCGTCCGCTCACTGGACGGCCCTATCTTTGATGCCACGTGAGCAATCCTCCCAAGTATAATCCCGACGATGTGCAAAACTCCGAGGATGTTTCTCAGCGCAACGGTGTGCTGGGTGCTGTTCGCCTCCGCAACTTCGGGCGGCCCGGGCGAGGCAAAGATGGAATATCCGCGAGTTCCTCAAGCGCTCATTCTCTCTCTTGATGGAAATCATTACCTTGCGATTGAACGCGCCCTGCGCACCGTGGGATTCGATGTACATGAAGTCAACGCCGCAGGTTTCGCCTCGTGGGGGGGCGGCGCGACTCCTTTGCTCATCATTCCGGAGCAGGAAGGCCGGCAGCTTGACTCAGGGTTCGCTCAGACCATCCTGCACGACGTGGAAGCCGGAATGCCGCTGCTGCTTGACGGCCCCACGCCTTTGGCGGAGGCGTTGGGCGTAAAAGCCAGCGGTGCGCGCGGCCAGATTCTTCAATACCACTGGGACCATTACGCCGCAGAGCCGGTGCGTCTGCCCGGCCCAATCGCCGTTGACCGGATTCGCGCGGATCGCGCGCTGAAGGTCCTGGCCTTCGCGTCCAATCTTCAATCACCATTAATTGTCTCGGGAGACCGCGGGAAAGGCCGGTTCGTTTACAGCGCCATTCCGCTCGAGCCGCGCACCGGAATGGTTTTTCAATACTTGCCTTTCCTTGCCCAGACGATCGTGGATGAATTGCATGTCGCCCCGTCGCTCGCAGCGGACAACCTTTGCGTCTACATGGACGCCGGCGACGAGCCCAAAATCGATCCAGCGGCCGCCGTCGCGCAATTGAAGAGTTGGTCCGTGCGAGAGGTTCATTTGGGCGCGTTCTACAGCTCGGAGGCTTTCCGCGAATTCGTCCCGCGAT
>JASHTZ010000438.1 GCA_030040295.1 Terriglobia bacterium
TCCACGGCCCCTGAGCTACATTCGTTGTCTTCTGTCCTTGAGCGGTCGCAGTCGCGACGGTGCATGCCAGCAGAAACAAAACTGACAAACTTGAACGAAGACGGCTGTACATCATGTTCTTCGCCTCTCGCCAAAATGCGGATCGCCCTGTTAGAAAGCAAGCCTGGGCTCAAATCGATCACCACCGCATCCTCGGATTTCGGAAGCAATGGCCGACCTCGGCAAGCGCTAACACATATCGGCCCGGACGGGCAGAGGATCGACTGTTCCGGCCATGCGTCTGGTCAGCTCGGCCATCATCGCTTCCCGGACGTCCCTGGCGCTGGGCTCATTCCAGAGGTTTTTGAATTCATGGGGATCGGTTTCCAAGTCATATAATTCACTGAAGTTGAGTGAATGATAGGTGATCAACTTATGGCTCGCCGTCCTTACCATGGTGGCCATCGGGGCCGGGTTATAGAAGGCGCATGAATCGTAGTATTCACAGTAGACCGATTCGCGATGATCGGTTGTCTCACCTCGCAACAGCTTGGTGAGGGACTTACCCTGAACTCCCGGCGAGATCGGAATATCACAAGCCTCAAGGAGCGTTGGCGCCAAGTCCGCCATTTCCACCAACGCGTCGCAACGCAAGCCAGCCTTATAGTGACCGGGCCAACGGATGATGAGGGGAACTCTTATCGAGGGTTCATAGAAGTGCGGCCCTTTGTTGTACATCCCATGATCGCCCAGCAGTTCGCCGTGATCGGAGTGGTAAATTACAATAGTGTTCTCAGCTTGCCCCGTCGCTTCCAACGCGTCCAGCATTTTTCCCAGGTAAAAATCAGCTTCTTCGATCATGGCGTAGTAGGCCGCGGTTATTTTGCGATGGGTGAGGTCGTCAGTTTTGGCAAATGACAAGCCGGTCCCCCCGTAGGCCCCCTGGTGGTCCACGCGTTGGTAGAGGGACTTTGTTTCCAATTCCCCTTCCTGATACGCGGGCGAGGGAAGTTTCGCCGGATCGTATCGATCAAGATATTCCTTCACCGGCCAGAAAGGATGATGCGGCTGGAAGGCGTTGTCCGACATCAACCAGGGGCCCAGGTTGCGCTGCCTTTTCATGAACTCAATCGTGGTGTGTGCGCACCAGGCGGTTTGGCTGTACTTAGACTCGATGGGAACCCCCCAGGCGGGTTCATTGGGGGGGTGCTTGGGCCATTGGATTCCCTGTTTATGCAACCACTCAAGCCAAAGGTTGCGTGCCGGCGGCCGGTCTTCGAGGTCCAGGCTGAAATACGTCTGGCTGTAGCCATCATCGATTCGATTCTCCGGCTCCCCTCCGCAGCCCGGTGATAAATGGAGTTTCCCCACCAGGCCGCAAGCGTAGTCATAGTCAGCCAGCATGCGTGTCACCAGGCGCTCACTCGACCGAATTCTCTGCCCATTGGCCCGCAGTCCGGTGGTGTGCGGGTACCGGCCGGTCAGGAAACTGGCGCGGGAGGGGGAGCAGACGGGATTTTGCACAACCGCGTGCGTAAAGGTTACGGACTGTTCCATGAACTTGCGCAGGTTGGGCGTATGTATGTAATCGTTGTTCAGTCCCTGGATGGTGTCGTATCGGACCGAGTCCGGGCAAACCCAAAGGATATTCGGCAAGGGACTACCGTCGGCCCGCGTCGGAGCCGGCGGCCAGGACTCTCTCTGCTGGGCAGGTTCCCCAAGAGCAGACTGACGAGCCCCAAATGGAGCGGCTACGAGTCCCTTTAATACCTCGCGACGTCTCATCCCGATGACACTTCTCCTAGAAATTCAGCTTGAGGGCAAATTGGAACTGCCGGGGATTCAGATAGGTGGCGCTCACCTCACCGAACGTGGAATCCGGCTCGTTCGTGTCGGGGAGCCAGAAATGGGGTGTGTTGGCCACGTTGAAAGCCTCGGCATGGAATTCTAAATCGAATCGCTCATTCAAGCGAGTGTCCTTGATAAGGGAGACATCCAGGTTGTGCAAGCCCGGACCCAGGAGATTCGGTATGGTTCGTGACACATCCCCAAAAGTGAAGGGAGCCGGCTGACTGAACGCCGACCTGTTAAACCACTCGAGGACCTTCTGCCCAAGTGGCCGGGAGGTAGATAAATTGGGATTTATACCCGTGCTGTTGGGCCGGTCTCCACCGTCGGTAACCGTCGTGGTTATGGCCAGAGGCGCCCCTACCTGTTCGGTCAGCGCTCCCACCGCCTGCCAGCCCCCCACCAACCTTGCGACTGCACCGTTACTCTTGGCCAGGAACCGCTGCCCCGGCCCAAAGGGAAGTTGGTAGAGAGCGCTGACCACGAGCGCCTCAGGTATATTTTCTTCTGAAGCGGAGTACTCGGCTCGAAGGTCATACGCGTTCTGTGGGGTCGTGTAAGGTGAAGAGCCTGCGCTGGGACTGTTGTCACCCTCCATGGCGTTTACGTCGGAGATCTCTTTGCTAATGGTGTAGGCGGCGAGGAGAGTTACTCCATGCGGCATGCGCTTGCTCGCCTTCAGTTGCAGAGAGTTGTAGGTGGAACTACCCCAAGTGGAGTTGACTTCTGAAACATCCGTGTACTGAGGGAAAGGCAGCAGCAACTGACGCTGAGTCACCGTCGAGGCGGCCAGAGTGCCCGAGGTGACGAAGGGTTGGAAGGGATTTGGCACCAGTGTCTGCAAACCTGTTCCCATGCTGAGATAGCTGGGATTGAGAGCATCAAGATCTTGCGGGCTCGTTAAGTGAATACCGCGCGTGCCGACGTAGGCGACGTCGATGAGTACTTGGCCGGGCAACTGCCTCTGGATATCAAAATTCCACTCCAGGGTATAGGGTTGTTTGGGATTGGGATCCCACACGCCGAGAGACCCGGTGAGGGACTGTCCCAGCAGGGTGGACGCGCCGAGGGTATTGCCAGTCGGCTGGATGAGACCGGTCGGAAATGGGTTATTCAGGAGATTGTCAGGTACCAAGCCGTTTAAGGAGGTTACCCAACTGGTGGAATTGCTATAACCCTGATTCGGCGCAAAGCTGGTGTTGTTGCTGGTAATTTCCAACGGAGCAAACGTGACTGCGAAGCCGCTGCGAACCACCCAGTTGGTTGTGGGCGAATAGGCAAAACCCACCCGCGGCCCGAAATTGTCGTGTTTTGTACTATACACATCGCGTCCAGTGGGGCCTACGCCTGCAAATTCCAGCCCGCCTTCAAGATTGGGGAACTGGCTGTTTGCGGCGGGGCTGGAAATTGTCGAGTTGAAATACGCGAGACGGTTATGGCGATCATTGTAAGGGGTCTCGGCATCCCACCGCAGGCCAACATTCACCTTCAACTTATGGGTAACCTGAATGTCATCCTGCAAGTACCCGGCAAAGTACCAGTCTTGCGTTTCTGTACCCGAGCCGTAAGGTACGGAACCCGAACTTCCGAAGCCTAACAAAAGGCTGGCAATGGAGTTCCCAGCCGTCGAAGTCGCCACATTAGGGTTGGGCCCTTGGGTCTGGGCCAGGGCAAAGCTGAAACTTCCCCCTCCGTTTGACACTTGGAATTGGTTGATGCGGTGCATGCGGATGTCTGTTCCCGCCGTAAGCGTCTGGCGTCCGCGTACTTTTGTAAGCGAGACCAGAAGAGTGTGGCCGTCGTTTCCGTTCACAAAGTAGCTCTGGCCATTGGTGCCGGTATAAGAAGAGGGACTAAAGGTCGGGAACATCGGAACTTGAATTTGGCTTGCCAACGAGGCAGGGAACCCCAAGGAGGCATCATTGAATCCGAAACTGAGTGTCTGGCGAATCTGGTACCAGCGCGCAAACCCGTAACTGACATTGAGCATGGCGGTGGGACTAATCGTGTAGATGTTGCTCAACGCAAACGTATTATTGTGAAAGAATGTGGTTCCCACCGCACCGGGATTAGGAGTTGCCTCGTTGCCAAAGGAGTTGGGTTGCGTCAGGGGTGCATCACTGGTGGAATACCGCCCGAAAAGGCGGTAACGATTTGTGACGTTCTGATCGATCCTAAAGCTTCCGACGTTGGGTCTGACGATCAGTCGCGGGTCGACAACGAAGTTGTTCGCGGCGGTATAAGGCGAACCTGCCGTATTCGGCAGCGGGTACCACGTCATCAAGTTTTGCGCCACCGGGTTGAGAGCCTCGGTCGGAGAGATAATGTTGTTTGGAAAGGCTTGACGGATGTACTGACTCGGATTGCTGGGGTTGACGGCTGTCGAAAATGGATCGTAGATCACCACCAACTGGCCCGAACTGTTGTAAGTTTGGCTGAAGTTTCCTTCACGCTGAAGGGCGGTGGGCACCGTTAGGCTGGTCGGCTCACCCTGAACCCGCCGCGTAGCCTGGAAGTCTCCGAAGAAGAAAGTCTTCCCTTTGCCATCATAAATGTGGGGAATTATGACGGGACCGCCCAGCGCGCCGCCAAACTGATTCATCTCGAAGCGCGGTTTCGTCTTGCCCGCTTGATTGCTGAAGAAGTCACTCGCATTCAGAGAGCGATTTCGTAAGAACTCAAACAACGTACCGTGCAGATCGTTGGTTCCGGACTTGGTGATCACATTTACTACACCCCCGCCGAATCGCCCATACGTGGCGGGAAGGTCATTCCCTTGAACCCTGAATTCCTGCGTATCGTCAACGTCGGGAATGACGGTCATTTGACTGAAATATCCCGCTGAGCTGGGGACACCATCAATGAGATATTCGTTGCTTGACATCCGTCCGCCGTTTATTTGAAGCGTAGCGTCAAACGTTGTGTTGACCGGAACATCCCCGAATTGGCCGTAGGCAGCGGCATTAAACACTACGCCCGGCGTAAGCTGGACCAGACGGAAGGAACTCCTCCCGTTCAGGGGTAGATCATCAATCGACCGTGTTGTCATGATCTGTCCGACCGAGGAGGTTTGGCTCTCTAGGAGGGGCGCCGCCGATACTACATTCACGCTTTGAGTAACAGCTCCCACTTCCATGGTGATGTCCACTCTTGCCACCTGAGCCACATCCAGACCAATCCCCTGCCGAACGGCTTCCTTGAAGCCTTGGCTCGCGACTTTAATTTGGTAGTCTCGGGCGGGTGGTAGCAGCGGCACTACGAATTCGCCCTGGCTGTCGGACGCAACGGATCTTGCAATCCCGATGGATGTATTGGTCACCGTGACGGTCGCCCCCGGGACAACCGCGCCGCTCGCGTCTATGATCCTGCCCGTGATTTCGGCAGTCTGCTGCTGGCCAAGAGCAAGCGCCGGAAATAATACGAAGAAGAGCGCCCATGTGAATGAGTGCGCCCATTGAGTTTTCATGGAAAGATCCTTCCTCCTGTGGCAGGATTACCGATTTGCATGTGACTTATACGACCGACGCTTAAAGGAGCCAGAGCCAACTGAGCCAATTGGCGGAAAGGGAACAGGGCTGATCATTTCTACTCGACGCGGTGGAACTTTGTAATGTGCGCCTCTCCGTTAACGTACACGGAACACAAACTCTACCGCCCACTCAAATCCCTGTCAAGGGAAATCTTCATTGATGTCCAGTAGTACCGCAATCGGTAACCGGCTCATAGGAGTGTCTTTGCTATCCGCCTCTATTTGATCGGCCGGGTCTCGCGGAAAACCTGAAGAATCGAGCGCATCGCGACATGAGGTGTCAAGTAATAGCTGGAGGGGAGGGGCCGCCCATTCGCAATATGGTCAACAGCCAGGCGCGCGGAAACCTGGCCCTGTGTGTAAGGGCGCTGGTGAATCGAAGCAAGAATCGTCCCTTTCTCAAAGTACGGAATCATCTCCTTGAACAGGTCCGTAGTGACAAGCCGGATCTTTCCATCCAAGCCGAGCGCGCCGATGGCCCGACAGACGGGAAGGCAATTTGCCGTGCTGACATACAGGCCGGCAAGCGCGGATTGCCTCTGGAGGAGGGCATAAACCTTCTGGAAGGTTTCGTCCTTGTCATCATGCCCTTCGACAACCTCCAGCACGCGTCCGCAGGGTGAGAATTGCGGGAACTTTTCAGAAAACGCCTGGACCTTTTTTCGATGGTCTTCGGTGGCTGACGAACCGGTAATGATGGCCACTGCGGCTCGTGGAGCCAGGAACTTGCTCATCAATTCCGCGGCGAGGTGGCCGCTGGCCATTTGGTTGGCGCAGACCACGGAGGATCGGGTCGAGCCCGGGACGTCAGAGCTCACACAGATTACGCGGATATTTTGCAGTTCCGCTTTGTTGATAAGCGGCGCGAGCCTTTGAGGATCACCGGGACAAACAACGATCACTTGGGGATGGGTGCGCAGCAACTCCTGAAACTTTTCGGTCTCGCCCACGCCTAACCGTTCGAAGGGGCGGTAAATGACCTGCACTCCCAGTGGTTGGTAGCGGCGAGCCTCCGCCACAACTCCTTCACGAACCTCGTCAAAATAATAGTGGACCTCGCGGGGAATACATAGGCCAACCTTGATCAAGGGCCCGCCGACTACCAGCGCACGTGCCGCCAGATTAGGCCGGTAGCCATTTTCCTGCGCTATCCTCAGTACGCGTTGGCGAGTCCCTTCATTGATTTCGGAGCGGCCGTGCAGTGCGCGGTCCACCGTGCCGATAGAAACATTGGCCAGCCGGGCGATCTCCGGAATCCCGATCTTTTTCATACCCGCCGTCGAAATTAAGTGTAATGAAACGACCGGCACATGACGAGCGAAAGCCTCTCCCCAGTCATTCATGCCTCCCCAGTGCTTCGCTCGGTTATATCACGAACTGGGCATTCCAAGCAGCATGCCCGAAAGATGCGCAGCAAAGTACGGCTCGGTTGGGGGGATATCGGAGCTTTTGCTTTCTTCGTTTGGATAAAGGAGGGCAATCTTAGGAAACACCTGAGGTCCGAAGCGTCACTTCGGCATTCCGTGCTTCCTGACTTGAAGTAAAAACTCCCACGATGACTTTCACAAACACCTCCCGACTCGGTGCTCCATGTAAAACCGTCTCGTCGCAAAAGGACCTTGCTTCGGCGTGATTCTCACATCGGCGCCGTCAAACCTGCTTCAAACCTTCGAATCAGCGAAGGTCCTCATGCGCGCTACCATCAGCTTGCGGCTCATCCTTGCCGGCGTTCACCAGCACCGGCAACGATTTCATGGATTAGAGGCTGGGCATCGGCAGGCACGGGAACTCCGCCCAGCAGAATGGCATTCCTCGTTGCGGGATCGTAGAAAGCGGCATTCCCGCTGTCATCGGGTTGCAGGACCGCTCCTTTTAAACTGATGCCCGCAAAGGCCCCTCGACTGCGCGAGTAGGTGAGTATTTCCGCATGGAAAGATACGTCTGTATCTGCATTAGCGTCCCGGCCTACGGGTCCCGCTGCCGCCTCGGCGCTCGCGCCAATTTCGAATTTATCGCTCAGCATTTTTTCGAGCCCCTGCTTGCCGCGAAAGACCAGAATTAAATCCGTGGAACTCGCGCCCCACTGGAATCCGAAGCTGCCGCCGCTGATGGTCAGGAAAAAAGGCGCACTCCAGCCATTGACGTCACGGCAAGTCACAAGGCCTTTGCCGTAATTGCCGCCGACAAAGAAAGCCCCTTTCTTCTCTCCCGGGATAATTGCAATGCATTTTGCCGATTCCAAAAGCTTGACGGGAATCCCCTTGTCCGGCATGTGCATGACATCGTGAAATACTTCCGCGGACGATTCGATTCGGCTCACATCCTGGGCGTGGGTCGAATCGGCCAGGGCCGGCACGGCACACCCTACGGTGAGAATAAGTAAGAACATCACCCATTTCGTCATTCCCTTTTCCTCCTTCGATGTCGGATTGGCTTTCTGGGCGTCTTCTTTAAGGGACGCCATGAATATTTTGCAGCAGCACTTCGCCACACTTGGAGAGCAACGGGAGACCGGTAGTGCCCGTCGTCCCCGTCGCACAGGCAATCCGCCGTCACTGCAGCCTTCGCCAAAACCAACTATTTCGATGTCAACGCTCGGTTGGCGGGGGCATTTTTGTTACACGGATCCGCACAAATCTGCGTCCTCTATCGCGCTTCCAGCATCGAAATTGTGAAATGTGATTTCGGCCAGCACGTAAAGCGAAAGACGTAAGGGTGACTAGCTGCGTCGGGCCAAGGTGGTCAGCGACGCGCCGCTTGGCCTATGGCTCTGGAAGAATACAAGCGAATGCGCGACTTTAACATAACTCCGGAGCCCCCTCCGCAGCAGCGTGCCGGCGGGTCGCTGGGAGCAGCGTCAGGCGTGGGTGTCGGG
>JASHTZ010000439.1 GCA_030040295.1 Terriglobia bacterium
TGATAGAGGAAAGCGCCCGCCAACTGCAAGAGTCTGAATCTAGGTCCAGCCGATTAAGGGTTTGCTTGGATTATTTTCAGAAGAGGAAAGAAAGCGGCGATCCATTTCCAGGAGTTGAAATCCTAAAGGAAAAGGGATTGCTACCAACAACGCACAATTAGCGGACTACCAAGTCTTCGTGGTTCTTGACAGTATGCAAAATTTACGCACCCTGTGTTACTTAGCGCCAAATATCTTCTGGAGATTGAGCAACTTACCGCCAATTCGTTTGGCCCAGACCTTGCATCCAACTATTCGGGGTTGGGGAAATGGCCCCCTGGGACCTTTTACATCCTTCCGCCATGGAAACGCCAATGTGAAGGAGCAAACTTATGCGACGGACACTTCAAACGATTTACCTGACCGGATTCTTGCTGATGTTCGCCACGGTGGGTTGGGGCCAGTCAGGGGGTTCACCCTCGTCGGCGCCGCCGAAGGCTACAGATACTCCCTCTGCGGACGCCTCAGGGCCCCCATCTGAAGGGGCTGGAAGAGAAATCGGAAGAGGTGGGGAGGATATCGGCAAGGGCGTGGCCCAAGGCACAGCGGATTTGGCCCGCGGAACGGCAGGGGGAATTGGAAACTTGGCCCACGGAAGGGTGGGCTCAGCCGTTGGCGACGTTGGCAAAGGTGTAGGTGAAACGAGCAAGACCGTTGCGGTGGGAACGGCGAAAGGTGTAGTCAAAGTCGGCAAAGGGATTGGAGGGGAACTTAGAAAACTCTGAGGAGTGTAGATGCGGTAAAGCGAACGGGAGTAAAGCGGTCAGACTGGGTAGATGCTCAAGATGAATCGACAGCGGTGCTCGAGGACAATTGCAAAGCGGTGGGGATTTGCCTATCCCCTCAAATGCGCCTGCGGTTTGGCGCTTGTTCTCCTGGCCTTTGGCGGTTCCCGCGCTTACGGCGATGTGGGCGTTGTCTTGAATGAGTCGCTTAACGCGAATATGGAATGGCTCACCGAATCTGGCCACACGGCGGTCTATTTCTCCCGCATTTGCGCCGAATCCCCGGTAAGGTTGCGACCTTGCCGCCCAGGTGAAGACGGGTCAGTGATGAGCACCTACGAAAACCTGGGAGAGGACCATCGGTACGCTTGGAACATCGCTCCCCTCAGTGTATACGTCTACGGCGTGGGGGACCCACGCAATCGGCCCGTGTATGGCTCCGAGAAAATCAAATCGCTGCTTGAGGATGGCTACCGCGATCAATCCTTGGCCGATTACTGCTCCCGGCAAAATTGCCGCACGAGCGAAAAAGCCGAGTGGAGATACATGGTGGGCGCGGGAATGATGCGCAGTATGTACATCTTCGTAGTGCGCACCACGCCACAGCAAGATATTGAGTTAATCGAAAAGTTCAATTCCCTTCCCAATCAGAATCACTTCAACGGATTGACGCGCAATTGCGCCGACTTTGTAAAAGGCGTTGTGGACACGTACTTTCCGCACGCTGCGCACCGTGACGTCATCAATGATTTCGGTATAACCAGCCCCAAAGCCGTGGCGCGCACTTTCACGCACTACGCGCTCAGCCACCCCGAATTACAGTTTTACGTTTTGCACTTCTCGCAGTTGCCCGGGACGATCCGCCGCAGCGCGGAGACACGCGACGGAATTGAGATGCTCTACCGCTCGAAAATCCTGCTGGTACCCATGGTAATTTACGCGGACTACGAGCTGCCCATGGTGGCCGCGGCTCACGTCCTGACCGCGCGATTCAATCCTGAGCACGAGTTCGAGCACTACCCCGCCGTCGAAGTGGAGCCCGCGAGCCTTGCCTCAAACGGCTCAAATTCCCCCGCGAACGCCGGGGATATCCACACGCTGCGCCCGGTGGAAATGCAGGACCGCGAGCAGATTCTCGGGACCAACCAGGAATGGGAGTATTACCGGGAACAATTCGCGGGCATCTTTCTGGCAGCCCTGCACGAAGAGGTGGTCCCCAATCGGCGCGCCCTCAGGCATTACTTTAGCTACCTCGAAAAGTCCGGGAAAGTTTACGCCGACAGCCGCGGGGCACTGTGGCTGGAAGTCACCGAAGATGGTAAGCCGGAAAAGGTGGGCGTGAGCATGGACAGTATTCTTGCTCCACACTCGGATCCGCAAATGGCGTTCGCGCTGCTGCTGGCGCGCGTCGACCAGGTACTGCGCAGCCCCCGGCACCGCCGCGAGTCGATGATGGAATTCAAAGAAGATTGGGCGATGCTGGAATCCGCGCACGACCGATATTCGGAGCCCGCGGGAAGCGTGGCCACATCGCACTCGCCTGTGATCCACCCGAGCCTTGCTGCCGGCGGGGCCAATTAATTGTAGCTTGTCGATTACGGCATCGGACCACCGCATTTGTGGTCCGCGTTTCTTCATGTCCGCACGAAATACGCGCAGACTTCGATCCCGACGGACTACGTTCCGAATGCAGTCCCTGCCACCCCCTCTGCTGTTATAATGAGTCCGGCAAGTGGGGCACAGAGTGCGCGCGTGGATTGCTATTTCGTTTGTTTTTGTTTTGACCTTTATGGCCATGGGAAGCGGCGGCCCGGCGCAGCCGGATGCGCGGTTTCAGTCACCCCCCAAACCGCCGGCCATTGTCATCGGCTTCGTCGGCGGGTTCATTCGGCCAAACAACTCTGTGCACGGCGGAGTGCAGCTTGCCGCGCGCCTTCGCGAGGAGTATCCGTCCGGTGTCTACGTTAACGTTTTCGAAAATCGCCGCGGCGACATGGCGCGTGAAGAAATCCTTCATCTTCTGGACACGAACCACGACGGCAGCCTCTCCGACGTGGAAAAGCGCAATGCCCGCATCATAATTTATGGGCATAGCTGGGGCGGATCGGAAACTATCGCGCTGGCGAAGTCGTTGCAAGCATACAAAATTCCGGTCTTGCTCACTATTCAGATGGATAGCGTGGCAAAGCCCGGCGAGAATGATTCAGTAATCCCGCCGAACGTCGCCCAGGCCGTCAATTTCTATCAGCCGAATGGATTGATTCACGGCTGCTCGCATATTCGCGCCGCCGACCCTTCCCGCACGCAGATCCTCGGCAACTTTCGATACGACTACAACGCGCACCCGGTCCATTGCGTGGGATATCCGTGGTACGCGACCGCTTTCGAGTTTTCCCACATTGAGATCGAATGCGATCCGAGCGTTCTGAACAGAGTCGAATCACTCATCAGCTCGAAATTACCCGCTAAGACGAACTCCAACGCAAGCGCGCCGTGACTTCACAGCGCTCGGATGCCTGTGTGATGGGGGGAGAATGCCAGGTAGAGCTATCTAGTGTAGTGCGTCATATATTCCTTCACACGTTTTTGGGCTCGAATGAGCCTTGCCGTCCACGAAAAAAGGCCAAATTATAGTCTTGCCAAAAGTAAAGAAGTGTCGGACGCACTACACTAGAGGGCAACAGTCGTTGAAGTGCCCGTCGCCGCGAACACCGAACTCATCTCATTTTGCGCAATGCGAATGAAGCACTGCACCACTTGAGGATCAAACTGTGTGCCGCTGGCGATGATCAGGCGCCGAAGGGCCTCTTCCATCGGCAAACCGCGCCGATAGGGGCGCGAAGAAACCATGGCGTCAAACGAATCAATGACGGCAATAATCCTCGCGCCCAGGGGAATCTCCGTTCCTTTCAGCCCGCCGGGATATCCTCTCCCGTCCCAGCTCTCATGGTGGTGCAGAACGAAATGGCTCACGTGCTCGAAACTCGGGAACAGGCGCACAATCGCCCAGCCGTATTCCGGGTGCTTCTTCATCAGGTCATACTCTTCTTCCGTCAGCTTGGCGGGTTTTCTCAGAATGGAATCGGGCACGCCAATCTTGCCGATATCATGAAGGAGAGCCGTCACTTCCATATCGGCAAAGCGGCTCTCCGGCAAGCCCAACTCCTGTGCGACGCGCACGCTCCACTCTGCCAGTCGCGTGCTGTGATAACCGGTGTTCAGGTCTTTCAGGTCGAGCAGTTGATTGAACGCGCAAACCAGCGAGGCGCGCATGGAAACAAGCTGGTCTTCCAGTTCCTTCACCCGCAAGGGCGAATCAAAAATCCCGCCGGGCAGCGCGGACACCAACTGCGGAACTGCGAGCAACGAAGCGGTGCTCATTACAGTGCTCCTTGCATCATCCAGGCGTTGACAGCCTGATAGATCTCCAGGATTCCGTAACCGCATTCGCTGTCCTGCATGCTTTGCGCGTGCGAGATGGCCTGCGCGGCGAGCCCTTGGTTCAGGCCCGTGTTCAATCCTTGCAGCAGGGACGGGCTGGCACCGCGCATCAGGGCAACCGTTCCCGTCACGAACGGCGCGCTGAAGGAAGTTCCCCACCCCGCCGCATACGTCGCGAAGGGATAAGTGGAGATAATCGCCTCACCTGGCGCGGCAACCCACGTGGGCGGGGTGCCGTAGTTGGAGAAGGTAGAGAGTGTCTCCGCATCTGAAACCGACGCCACGCCCATCACGTTTTTGAGTCCTGCCGGATAAACCATCATCTTCTGCCCGTTGTTGCCCACTGAGGCAACGGAAACCACGCCGTTGCTCGCCGCGTAATTCACCGCCTGGTTCATTTCGCTGGAATAGGTCGTGA
>JASHTZ010000440.1 GCA_030040295.1 Terriglobia bacterium
ATACTACCAGTCGGTGAATCAGAAATTCGCAGACGCCCTGCTGAAAGAAATGCAGGGAATGGAGGAGCCGGGCGTCCTGGTTCAGGACTACCACTTCGCGCTCCTCCCGCAACTGGTCAAGGAGCGCTGCCCGGGCGCACGCGTCGCCATCTTCTGGCACATTCCCTGGCCGAATCCGGAAGCTTTTGCCATTTGCCCCTGGCAGGCCGAAATTCTGAAAGGGCTGCTGGGCGCGGATCTGGTGGGTTTTCACGTGCAGTCGCATTGCAATAATTTCCTCGAGACCGTCGATCGCGTCATCGAGTCCCGCGTGAACTGGGAACGCTTTACGGTAGAACGCAGCGGGCACATTACGCAGGTGCGGCCGTTCCCGATCAGCGTCGCTTATCCCGAGGCGGGAAGTCCGGAGCGGCCCGGCGCCTCACCCTATCTCGATCGCGCCACTTTGATGAAGGAGCACGGCGTGGAAACCACCTTCATGGGCGTGGGCGTGGATCGAGTGGACTACACTAAGGGAATCCTTGAGAGGTTCCAGGGGCTGGAGCGCTTTTTCGAGAAATATCCCGTGTTTCTGGGGCAATTCACCTTTGTGCAAATCGGCGAGCCCAGCCGCACGCACATCAAACGCTATCACGATCTGCTGGGCGAGGTGGAGTCGGAAGCCGAGCGCATCAACTGGCGTTTCCAGACGAGCAAGTGGAAACCCATCGTCTACTTGAGCCGGCACCACAGCCATCAGGAGTTGCGCCGCTATTACCAGACCGCGGATCTCTGCCTGGTCACCTCGCTGCACGACGGAATGAATCTGGTGGCCAAAGAATACGTGGCGGCGCACGAAGACAATCAAGGAGTGCTGATCCTGAGCCGTTTTACCGGCGCCTGCCGCGAATTGCGCGACGCGCTGATCGTCAATCCCTATGACGTGGAGCAGTTGGCCGACGCCATCCACACTGCTCTGGTGATGGACCACGCCGAGCGCGATGACCGGATGCGCCGCATGCGGCAGGTGGTGAAGGATTTCAATATTTACCGCTGGGCCGCGGAGCTGGTGACGCAGCTCTGCGAAATCCGGCTTGACACGCACGTCGAGGTATCCTGAAAATGCCGTGCCTGTCGTCAGTGGGGCGCTTCGAATCAACCCCCGGGGCGCAACGTGCGTGGCCGGCAAGCAGCGCCTCACTGGATGGGGCGTCCGCTCCCATCCTCTTCGATTTGCGCACTGCGCCCGGAAGGAAACGCCGCCTCAAGGGCGAGCTTCCGGCTTCGCAACCTCGAAATGGTCCTAAAATTGTTGGTGGGGATCGAGGCGACAAGGAATGAAGAAGGCCGAACGCCCATTCCGGTTCCGAACCGCGTCCTATCTGGTGCGCATCCTGGACGTGCGCGCCAGCACTCTGACGGAATTGGCCGATGGGCTGGAGAAATGCAGCGACGCATCCATTTTCTTTCACACGTTTCAAAGCCTCAGCCGCCATCACTTCCTCACCACCGAGGGCTTTTCGAACGACTTCGCGCAATGGATCCTGACCGCCTGCAACCGCGCCGAGCTCGCCGAGCAGCTTGCCAACCTCGACATTCGGGACTACACGTCGCTCGCAGAACTGCGCACTGACCTTCGGCGGATTGTTAAGGAATACTGCCAGGCGAATGAATCCTTCGCCGCGCAGAAGGCCTTTGAGGAATTCCCCTTTTGCGAGACCGTGGAGGTTACCACTCCGCTGGGAATCCAGGCGTGGGATCTCAGCCAATTCTGTGCGGGCCTGGCCCGGCTCAGCCACTCCTCGCTCTACTACCACTTCATCGCTTCGCGCCTGCGCCTGCACCTGCGCACCAACGACTTTTCGCAATGGATCGAGCAGGCCCTGGGCCTTTCAGCTTTGGCCACGCGCATCAACCACGTTGATATTTATACGAACACGCTCGACAGCCTTCAGGTTCTGCTCACATTTCTAATTGAACCGGAACTAAAATCATGACCACTGAGGCCGCCTCCCAACAGATCGCCCGCCTGGATGACTACTCTCCGATTATTGGTGAAGCGGAACTGGCCGAGTTGCGCACCCTTGCCTCGCCGCTGCGTGGACGCACGGTGCAGATGGTGAACTCCACCGCTCTGGGCGGAGGCGTTGCGGAAATCCTCAATCGCCTGGTCCCCATTCTTCAGGAGTTGGGCCTGGCCATCCGCTGGGACATCATCACCGGCGGAAATGAGTTCTTCGCCATCACCAAGGCCTTCCACAATGCCTTGCACGGCGGCTTGTATCCGCTGCCCCCCGAAAGCTTCGACACGTTTCTGGCCACCACGCAACAGAATCTGTCCCGCCTGAACATGGATTGCGAGTTCACGCTGATACACGACCCCCAACCCATCGCGCTGATCCAGGCGCGAAACAACCATTCGGGCCACTGGATTTGGCGTTGCCACATCGATCTCTCCCGGCCGAACCCAACCGTGTGGCAATTTCTGGAACCCTGGGTGGGCAAATACGACGGCGCTATCTTTTCGTCGCCGGAATTCACCAAACGGCTGCCTATTCCCCAGTATCTTTTTTTCCCTTCGATTGATCCGCTTTCGGAAAAGAACCGCGAGCTCGAACCCGAAGTTGTGCGCCAGGTGTTGGGCCGTTACGGAATTGACGCGCAGCGGCCGATCCTGACGCAAATTTCGCGCTTCGACCGATTGAAGGATCCCGTAGGAGTGATCCGCGCGTATCGAATCGTCAAACGCTACTTTGATTGCCAACTGGTGCTGGCCGGAGGGAAGGCGGACGACGATCCCGAGGGTGCGACAGTTTTGGCAGAGGTCATGGAAGCCGCCAAGAACGACCCGGACGTTCACATCCTCGACCTGCCGCCCTGGAGTCCGACGGAGATCAATGCTCTGCAGCAGGGCTCAACGCTGGTCATCCAAAAAAGCCTGCGTGAAGGATTTGGACTGACCGTGGCGGAAGCCCTGTGGAAGAAGAAACCCGTGGTGGCGTCGGCCGTGGGAGGCATTCCTTTGCAGGTCATCCACAAGCATACGGGTCTGCTGGCCCACTCGGTGGAGGGCACTGCTTATCAGGTGCGCTTTCTCCTCTCCAATCCCGTATTGGCCGCAAAACTCGGGCAGCAAGGTCATGAACACGTCCGCGAGCACTTCTTGATTACCAGTAATGCCAAACGCTACCTAACCCTTCTCCTGCACCTTCTTAAATAGAACTCCGGATCCAAAATCGGGCGCCTCCTGGTGTCCGAAACCGATTGGT
>JASHTZ010000043.1 GCA_030040295.1 Terriglobia bacterium
GTCGGTTCGCCGTAGCCGGCCCCGGCGGTCCCGGCATAGATAAACCGCTTCACACCATTCGCGACTGCGGCTTCGATTAGATTGATCCCTCCCAGGATATTCACTTGGGCGTCAAAAAGAGGTTCGCGGACGCCGCGACGCACATCCATCTGGGCGGCGTGGTGGTTGATAATATCGGGCCTTTCGGCGGCTATCACCCGACTTATTGCTTCGCGATCGCGGATATCGTGAAGATAGAATCGGCATTTTGCATTAATATTTTCACGCTTGCCTCGCGAGAGGTCATCAAGAATCGCCACGTCGTGTCCCAATCCAACGTAGGCATCGGAGATATGAGACGCGATGAACCCTGCGCCTCCGGTTACAAGGATTCTCAACTGCGTTCGCTCCTTTTCAATATGCACCTTCAGCCTTCGCCACCTTCCAAACCGTTTTAGCCGCGATGACAATGTCAAGCCAGATGGACCAGCGGTCAACGTAGAACATATCCATGCGCACTCGTTCGGCATAGGTCGTTGTCTGCCGTCCCATCACTTGCCAGAAGCCGGTAAGGCCGGGTTTACAGGAAAGCAGTTTTGCGAGATGCGGGCCATAGCGATCGGCTTCTTCCCTTCGAATCGTCCTGGGGCCGACCAGACTCAGATCTCCCTTCAGGATACTGAAAAACTGAGGATATTCATCGATGCTGTATTTCCGCAGGAATTTGCCGATGCGGGTGACGCGCGGATCATCAACTAATTTATGTTTCTCCCGGAAGCGGTCGCGGAGTGCGGGATCCCTTGCCAGAATCTGGTCCGCGTCGACCCTCATGGTTCGAAACTTCAAGTAATATCGCGTGCTGCCGTCCTGGGCGACAAAGGCGCTCCGGTAAAAAAGCGGCCCCTTCTCCTCGACCCTGATCAACAGATAGATGATCGGGATCAAGAGCAAGGCGATCATGCTACCGACGAATCCTATTACGAGGTCCATCACCTGTTTGAAGGCACGCTGGACTCTTCGCGACCATGCGGGCTTTGAGAAGAAACGAAAGCTGCCCGAGAACTCGTCGTGCTCATAATTCAAATTTGCCGTGGCAAGAACGTTCGAGTATATCTCCACGTCAAGGCGCATTTCCTTCGCGCGGCGAAGCAGTTTCCCCAACCACTCATCCCCATTGGGAATAGCCGGATGAGCGACCACCAGAACCTGGGCGGGCGCGGATGTGACAACCCGTTCCCATTCAAATGCTGAGCCGAGCACGGGCAGGTGCGGCGAGTGGGTTGGGGAAGAGTCCGGCGCACGAGGGTCCAAGAGTGCCCCAATGAAGTCGTATCCATGGTGTCGCTGGATGGAGAGCAGTTGCTGATATTCCGCGATTCCCTCCGCCGAGCCGATCAGCAGTGTAGGGCGGCGGCCCCACCCGGCCTTCCAGAGTGCCCCATAAAGGGCACGCAGGGTGAATCGCGAGGCAAGCAGCATCACCAACCCAAGGCAGAACCAGGTTGCCAGCATATATCGCGAGAAGGGCTGGGAGCGGAAGGCCACAAAGTTGAAGAGAACAAGTCCCAGGAAGCTAACCGCCACTGCCTTGCAACTTTGCTCCAATTCCTGTTCGGGCCTGCGAAGTTCGGGGTGCTTGTAGCCCTCAAATAGATACAAAACCACTGCGAAGAAAGGAATATAAA
Organism: Terriglobia bacterium; assembly: GCA_030040295.1. Lineage (GTDB taxonomy): Bacteria > Acidobacteriota > Terriglobia > UBA7540 > UBA7540 > Bog-366. The sequence goes on from JASHTZ010000043.1 coordinate 1,665, forward strand.
ACCGGTGGTAGTCGAGTGGATTTTGCACGCTCAGCGGAATGCTCAGAAAGTGCGCCACTAGCCTGAGCGCCAGTGTGTGAGCCAGCGTCAGGACAAGCAGGTCGCCTCCAAGATAGGCCACCTTGGGGGTCACCGGCCGATTGAGGAGCCGGCTGAAGACGCTCCGCGAACGAGCGGTCCCCCAGCCTTGGGTTTTAACCGCATCCTGGTTGGTGATTATGGATTCTTGTGTTGCCATTGGGGAAGTCAGCTTAAAGAATTCCGTGACTGCCGGTGTGAATAGGATTCCCTTGAGGAAAAAGTCAGTGCGCCGGACGGGCCGCACCACTTTCCTCAGCTTGAAGCACTTTTTCGCGCAGGTATCGCACCGTTCGATTCAGCCCATCGTGAATATCGACCTTCGGCTCCCAACCCAACTCGCGAGCGGCGCTGACGTCCGCAAGCGAAACTTGAGCTTCACCAGGCAGGTCCTGCTTGAAGATCGGTTTCAGCCCGGTTTGCAGTTTCTCTTCGATGAGTTGGTAGACCTCATTGACAGAATAGTTGACTCCGGTGCCGACATTGAAGACCCGTCCGTTGGACCGCGGATCATCCATGATCCTCCGGTTGAACTCGTTCACATCGTCCACATAGACGAAATCCCGGCGCTTTTCGCCGGTTCCGTAAATGATCGGGCGTTCGCCGCGAAGCATGCGCAAGATGAAGGAACTCATTACCGGCGGGACGACTCGCCTCCAATCCTGCGCTGGGCCATAGACGTTGAAGTACCGCACGATGGTAATGTTCATCGAGTAGAGCGCACGGTAGCTGTTGCAAAACGCCGCCCCCGCATGTTTGCTCGCGGCATAAATTCCGATGGGCTGAACCTTGTCCTCGGGAGTCGGGAAGTTATCGATGCCTTCGTACTCCGCCGAGGTGTCGGCGTAAACAAACTTTGGAACATTCGCCCTGCGCGCGGCTTCCAGCACATTCAGCGTTCCCACAGTGTTGACGTGGGCGGCCTCGATGGGCCGGGCCATGCAATCGGCCAGCCAGCTCATGGCCCCAAGGTGAAAGACTGCATCGGCTGCACGTAGCAGGAGATAGATGTCGCGATCGCGGATGTCCTCATGGTGAAAATCAACGCGGGGATCGACGTTCTCAATCGTTCCGAAGGTGAGATTGTCGATGCCAATGACGGTATTGCCCCGGTCAAGAAGGTCTTTCGCCAAGTTGCTTCCCACAAATCCCGCCACCCCCGTCACGACGACTCGTTTCTGCATCTTTGCTACTGCCCTCCTGTAGTGATCAATGGGGCCTAATTTCTATCAAGCGATCAGGTATTCAGCTTTCGGTCACTTACTGACGAACACTGCAAAATTCTCTCGACGGCCAGGGCTAGACTGGGCGAACTGATGTCTGCCCGATGGTCTCCCTCTTCCGCCGGACCTGCAATGAGGATTCGCGCCGTCTTGCATCCTGCGCGCTTGCCGGCTTCAATGTCGCTGGGGGAATCGCCAATCATCCAGCTTGAGGGAAGCTCAATCCCATGCTCCGCGGCGGCCCGAATCAGGAGGCCGGGTTGCGGTTTGCGGCAGGAGCACTGATCGGCGTAATCGTGCGTGCAGGCGTAAATCCCTGTCAGCGCAATCCCCCGGCTTAAAAATTCCTCCCGCATGCGCCGGTGGATTTCCTCCAAGTCGTCCCGGCGGACTTTCCCGCGCGCCACCCCACGTTGATTCGTTGCGACAATGATCCTGAATCCCGCACGGTGAAGCGCTGCAACCGAGGAGAATGCATCGGGCAGGAATCGAACTTCCTCCCATCGGGCAATATATTCACCCTCCGGAGCCTTTTCATTGATCACTCCGTCGCGGTCAAGAAAGGCGGCTTTCATCCAACCTTCTCGCGAATTCGGTCTGCGCGCGCGCGTAGTCCGTGGGGACGCCGATATCAAT
>JASHTZ010000441.1 GCA_030040295.1 Terriglobia bacterium
GCGACCAGCGAATTGCGCCGCCCGGCCACCGCGATTATGGCAACCTTTTCTTTCCGCTCTACTCGTTTCTCTATCACGAGTTCATCGTGATACAAGGCGGATTCGGCGTGGCGCCCCCGCCTTATCATTTGCCGATCCGTAGCGCCTACAACCTCGTGATGGGCGAAATCCCGGGTGCGATTCTGAGGGGCGACGGCACGCTTTTGAATCGCGGCGATTCCGATGCGTGGTGGTCTCCGTGGGAGTCGTCCACGGGGAGCGATGAAGACGCTTTTGCGATGCTGCGGCGCGCCGTCGCGCTGCGAAGGGGCAAGGCGCGGGAGTACCTGGTCTTCGGCAGAATGCAGCGGCCCGCGGATATCGGCCAGATCAAAGTTATCCACTGGGAGAATAATCGGCAGGTTTACGATATCCCGTCGGTTTTTCACTCGGCGTGGCACAGCCCGCAGGGCCGATTGGGAATCGTGTTGGCAAATTGGACGAAAGACACGCAAGCTGTGGCCCTCTCCGATGCGCGGTTGACCACACGGGTTACGGAATCGGTTTCCGCAAATGAGGTTAGCAGCCGCCGGCGTGAAGTTGAGAGTGGCAGGATCGCCTTGTCTCTTCCGCCCTTGAGTTGCGCGCTTGTGGAGAGTGAGTGAGAAAACTTGCTCAAGCGTTCTCATTTCCAGCGGCGATTACCCGGTGCACCAGACCGCCCGGCTGCGATAAGGCAGTTACGTCTTTATTGAGCAGGGCTGCCGGCGCGGTCCAGATGGACCAGTTGAACCAATAGTCCCACCCATAGTTGACTTCGCCGGTGTCCCCTCCCGCGCTGCAGCAATTGGTGCCGTCCCACGTGTATCCCCAAACGAGATAACTGAGTTCCAAATTCTTGCGCAGCAGTTCCAGCCCGAAGTCTTTTTGCCCTTCGTAGATGAAAGTGATGGCGTTCCAAATCACCTGATGATTGGTATAAACGTAAGACCCCGTAAGGTAGCCGGTTTTATCCTTTTCCCAGAGTGTTCCGTCCGGTGCCGAATACAGCGGCGGCATCCCGACCTTGCTGAGCTTGCAAACTTTGTCACGAAGTATAGCGAGGACGCTCTTCACATTGTTTTCGGGGAACACCATTGGCAGGCCGCAATAGTGCGCATAATACTGACCGTTAAGGGTGGGCGAGAAGAAGGCATCAAGCGATTTGCCCGTCACCGGATCGTTGTAAACCATGTAGTGGTCGCTTTTCCAAAGGTACTTTTGGAGAGCATCCTTGCCGGCGGCAAGCAGATTATGGAGATACGTGACCTCTTCCAGGTCTCCCATTGACTGCGCCCAGGCCTTCAGCATTTCAGCGCCTGCCAGGCGCAGGCCGCCCGCGTCAGAAACATAGCCATAGAGGGGCCGGTCCTCAAACCAGTCGATGTCGTTCCAGGCGTGCTCACGGTGCGGAGGCATGGCGATAATCTGCGACGCGCCCAGGTCCGGCCGCTGAGTAAACGAATATTGCAGCGCCTTTTTCACCGACGGGTAAAACTCCTTCATAAAGGCGCCGTCTCCAGTGATTTTCCAGTGCAGGTACGCCGCAGACACATAACAGAAGCCGGAGATCACTTCCTGGTAGTCATAGGACATGGGGTTGGCAGGGTCCGCCCATCGGCCCATGAGCTGCGCAACATCTCCATTTTCCCTTTGGGTTGAGCGAATGGCGCGCAACAGGGACAACGCCAGGTCGGGGAAAAAGAATGAAAGGGTCGGTCCCGCCATGCCGACGTTAGAGAGCGTCGACATGTGCGGGCACGCTCGTGGCGATTCCTCCAGCGCGAACAGCCCATCCTCGGGCCGGCACCAGCTTCCGATCGGCTCCCTGGCTTGCGCCCACATGCTGCAAGGCGCGAAATAGTAGAGCGCGTTGATCAGGGAATCGGCCAGCCACACGGGAAGCGTGGAGTCATCATAGATTTCCGATTGCCAGGCAATGATGCGCTTCAACAACGATTGGTGATTCCGAGCCAGGAAGGCGGCCACCTCGCCGGCGTCGGCAAAACGGGTCGTGTACATATGCCTGAAGCGTTTGCCCGTGGTGGAAAGCGCCGGACCCTCGGGCGCGTAAGTTTCGATCCGGCGCCCGCCGGTTCCGGGAACGCCGTTGCCTTCCCACTCCGGCGCGTACCAGGCCAGAACGACCCGCAGCGTTTTTTCCTCACCGGGCGCGACGTTGAAATCGACCGCCAGGGACGACCCGCCGTCATCATGTTCGGCTGTCGACGGCAGCCTCTCCTGCGCTTTATCCCAGGTCGGCCCATCCACGCCAAGAGAGCCACCGGTGCGCGCGCCGTCGGCATCGAGCGCAGCCAGGACGTAGCTCATTCCCCAGGCCTGGTTTTCAACCCACACGCCCTGCGAGCCCGTTGGAGCGGGGCGGCGAGTGACCTGGCAGGGCGGCATGACGGGTTGCGCGGCCAAATTGGGCCAGCCAATGGCGTAGTCCCGTGAGTGGTGTTCAGCGAAGCCCGGAAAGCTGAATACCAGGCAACCCTTCTGTTCACTCGCACCCTTATTGCGCAAGTGAACTTCAAAGACCGCGCCGGGCGTGTTCGAAGCTTTCGAGTCGCCGGGAACAAACGGTGACCAACTCCGTACGCCAATTTGCACAGGCGCATCCGACTTATATTCAACGTCAGCGA
>JASHTZ010000442.1 GCA_030040295.1 Terriglobia bacterium
GCCCTGCTGCGCGCCTACATCTGGCACTGCATCGCTATTCCGGTGATCGCCAGCGTCTTTATGATTGTCCATTTCTGGCGCGTACGCAAAGACGGCGGAATCTCCGGCCCTGCGCCCGTCATGCTGGAGCAGGAAGCAATAAAGGCCAAAGTGCTGCCTTACGTCGTTCCGCAGCACACGGAGTGATTAAGACAGGAAACTTAAAACTGGAACTCGAACCTTGGTGCGTCAGAATTTCTGATTTCCAGCTTCGAATTTCTGAGGATTTTCATGGATTGGCATCAACTTTGGGAAATTACCTCCGCTCCTGACAACGTTCCTATCGTGGCGTTGATTTTGCTCGTGCCCTTCTACACCTGGTATGGAATTCGGCAGGCGCTGGCCAATGACCGCCTGATCGCGCAACTGGAAGCCGACCCGCAACTGGCCAAAACGCATCATCGCAAGACACTGCCCTGGAAGGCGGGATGGAGCAAGGAAGTACCCGTCTGGCCTTATCTTTTGCGCATCGAGTTCCTTGCCGTCATCATCGTGACCGTCCTCCTGATGGTCTGGTCGATCACGCTCAACGCTCCGCTCGAAGAGCTGGCAAACCCCAATCTGACGATGAACCCTGCCAAGGCGCCGTGGTACTTCCTGGGCCTTCAGGAAATGCTGGTCTACTTCGACCCATGGATGGCGGGCGTGGTGATGCCCTCATTAATTATCGTGGGTCTGATCGTGATTCCCTATATCGACGCCAATCCGCTGGGGGCCGGGTACTACACGTGGAAGCAGCGGCGCTTCGCCATCGGGACGTTCTGTTTTGGCTTCATGCTGCTATGGCTGCTGATGGTGGTGATTGGAACTTTCATCCGCGGCCCGGGCTGGATGTGGTTCTGGCCGGGGCAAACGTGGGACCCGAACAACCAGGTGTTTGAGGTGAACCGCGATTTGCCCGACATTTTCCGTATCACTTCCGCCTGGGGTAAAACCATTTTCGGTGCGGTGGTGATGGGCTTTTACTTCGCCGTGTCCGGTGGCATTATTCATAAGCTTTTCACCTGGAGCAATTGGAACAAGAAGATTTTCCAGAAAATGAGTTTCCTGCAGTATATGACGATGCAGGCGTTCTTGACGGTCATGATGTTGCTGCCCATCAAGATTCTGATTCGGCATTTGTTCAGGATCAAGTACATCTGGGTAACACCCTGGTTTAACTTGTAGCGAAGACGAAACTTGAAACTCGAAAATCGAAACTGGTTTGCGCTCCCGGGTTTCCAATTTCCAGTTTCCGATTTCGGAGGCTTAGGTTGCCTGATACTCCCGAGAAGGATCCCGTCACTACATCTTCGCTCGGCACACTTCTGGTGATTTCGTCGGTTCTTGTGATGCTGACGCTGGTGTGGGCGCTCTACAATGAATTTTTCGGCCTTCGCCCGTGGAAGAGTTACGAACGCGAATTTTCAGCGCGCTACCAAACCTTCCTGCACAAACAGATTCCCCAGCAAGAGGCGGCGGAAAAACAGATCCTGGCGTCACCGGAGTATCAACAACTTGACCAGCAACTCAAAGCCGCGGAAGAGCAGGTGCAACAGAAGGCGGATGAGGCCGACAAGCAAATCGCCATTCTGGACGCTCGTTTCTCCGCCCTGACCGAGACCTTTACCACCGAGCGCGCCTACGTCGCGACCCAGGTTTACGCAATTGAGCATACGTCGCTTAGCCGCCAGCCCGGATTGCAAAAAAAGCTGGCCGAGCACGAAGTCGGTCCTTTCCGCGTGAGCTTGCCCACTCCCCCGGACGGTCGAATTGTCACCGGCGACTATACCTTTCAGCAGCTTCAGGATGAGTTCAACAAGGTGCAGCTCGACAAAGCGAACTTGCTGGAGGAAAAGTCCGCGCTGCTGCATCCGATTTCCGACCTCCGCAAGAAGCGCGATGCCTACCTTACCGACCACCTCAACGGCCTGACCTCCGAGCAATTGAGCGGCCTGCTGAAGAAGGCCCTGGAAGCCCCTGTGGAAATCCGGCAGATTAATATTCCGGACGCCGGTATTGTCGATCGCTGCGAATCGTGCCACGCGGGCATTCGCGAGCCCGTGGTCATTACGGCGAAGGACATGGGCGGCAAGAAGGTTTTCGTCAGCCATCCCGATCCCGAGTTGCTGGCCCTGCACGACCCCGATAAATTCGGCTGTTCACCGTGCCACGGGGGCAACGGCATGGCTCTGGAGAGTGTCGAGCGCGCGCACGGGAATTACGAGCACTGGTTGTGGCCACTTCACCCCATGGAGAATGTCCAGGCGGGCTGCCAGCAGTGCCACGCCATGGACATGGTCCTTGACCACGCACCGGTGCTCAGCGAGGGCAAGGACCTGTTCCAGCGCCGCGGTTGCGTAGGCTGCCATCGGTTCCAGAATTACGACCCCGAGCCGGAGGAAATTGCCTCGGTTCAGCAGGAGACGATCCTGCTCGAAAGCAAGCGCGCGGAAGCTCAGCACAACGTCCAGCGCTCAATTCAGATGGGCGACGCCGCACCCGACAACGACACGGCCCGGATGTATTACACCCAGGCGGATTCGCTGCGCGTCTCCATCAGCGACATTGACGGGCGCATCGAGCAACTCGACCGCCGGTCTAAGGATTTGTTGCGCGATACGAAGAAAGTCGGTCCGGACCTCAAAGAAGTGCGCGTGAAGATTCAACCCGATTGGATTCCCGTCTGGATCTCCAATCCCCACGCGTGGCGCCCCAGCACGCGCATGCCGCGCTTCCGCCTGAAAGACGATGAAGTGAAGGCCATCGCGGCCTTCATTTGGCAGAGCGGGATTGACGCCACACTTCCCCACCAGCCGCCCGGCGACCCGGTGAAGGGCAAAGAGAGTTTTGAAACCCGCGGCTGCCTGGGTTGCCACTCGCTCGATGAATCCAGCCCGCACTTCGCCGCCAACCTCTCGCGCGTAGGCGAAAAGGACAACTACGATTACCTGGTGCGCTGGATTCACAACCCCCGCGAGCGCACGCGCCCCTACTGCCCGTTTGAGAAGCGCGACCTGACGGAAGCGGATTACAAAAAGCACGGCTTGCCGTACGTCTTCGACCTCGATCACAGCAAGTGCCCGAATGACGGCCACGAGCTTCAGGTGGAGCAGGAAACCATCATGCCCAACCTGCGCCTCACCATCGAGGAATCGCGCGATATCGCCAGCTATCTGATCACCCTGAAAACCAAGGAGCCCTCATCCTACCCGCACGCGGATTACCTGAACGATCCGAGCCTGAAGGCGCAGGGCCACGCGCTGGTGCAGCGCTACGGCTGCGCGGGCTGCCACGAAATCGCGGGGATGGAGGATGAGGGCCGCATCGGCACCGAGCTTACCAAGGAGGGCTCAAAGCCCCTCGAGCAGATCGATTTCGCCCTCTTGACCCGCGAGGCTCGCGAGCAGGGCTGGTACAACCACAAGGGGTTCTTCGAGCACAAGCTCGCCAAGCCGGAGATCTACGATACAGGCCGCGACTGGAAAGACCGCGACCCCAACGACCGCCTGCGCATGCCCGACTTCGACTTGAAGCCGCAGGAGATTTCCTCCCTCACCACCTTCCTGATGGGCGCTGTGGATTCGCAAATTCCGCCGCGTTACTGGGACATGCCGGAGGACCAGCGGCGCGATATTCAAGAGGGCTGGTGGGTGGTGAAGAAATACAACTGCATGGGCTGCCATCAGTTCATGGTGGGGCAGTCGAGCCGGTTAATGATGTTGCCGCACTATCAAACTCCTGAGGGGAGAGACCAGTTGCCGCCCAAGCTCATGGACGAGGGCGCGCGCGTCAGTCCCGACTGGATGGAGAAATTCCTGGCCAATCCGGCGATGGACCCCAAGGACACGGACCGAGACGGCGTACGATCTTACCTGAAGGTCCGCATGCCCACCTTCTTCTTCTCGCCCATCGAGATCCGCAAACTGGTGCGCTTCTTCCAGGCGCTGGCGGGCCAGCCAATGCCTTACATTCCGCCTAAGCTTGAGCCATTGACCGACCAGGAAATCGCCATGGCGCGCGCGCTGTTCACCAGCAAGGGCGCTCCTTGCCTAAAGTGCCATGCCACGGGCGACCCGGCGCACGACAAGTTCGCCACCGCGCCCAATTTCCTGCTGGCCCGCGATCGGCTCAAGCCCGATTGGGCGCGCCGCTGGATGCTTGATCCTTCCATGATCAGCCCCGGCACGGCTATGCCTTCCGGCCTATTCAAGCCGGTGGGTGACCACTATGTCTTCGCCGGGCCCACGCCCGACATCTTTAAGGGCTATGACGGCGATCAGCCCGAATTGCTGGTGCGCTATATGTTTGAGATTACTCCCGACGAACAGCGCCGCTTGATGAGCATGAGCGCGGAGATGCTGAAGACCTCGGAGTTAATCAGGAGTCAGAAGCCGGGAGTCCTGAGTCAGAATCCAGCGCATCCTGGCCCGATTGTTGCTAGAATTGTCGCCCGTCAGGCAGGAGGATTCGGAAAGTAGGGATACTGTTTCCTGACTCCTGTCACCTGACTCTTAAATTTCAAAGAAAGGTTTGCTATGAGAAAACAAAATTGGATACTTCTTTTTACAGCTTTGATGATTCTTGCGCTGGTTGCTTGCGGCAAGAAAGAGGAAGAAACAGCGGAACAGCCCGCGACGCCCGCCACCAACGCCCCCGCTCCAACTCCTATTGATCAATCGACCGTGGGCGAGGTGACCGGAAAGGTTTCATTCGAGGGAACGAAGCCCAAGACGCCCGTGATCCACATGGATCAGGACCCGGTTTGCGTGCAGAAGCACGCCGGCAAACCTGTCCACGCCGAGGATGGCGATGTGAATGACAACGGCACACTGCCCAACGTGTTCGTCTACGTGAAGTCCGGCGCGGAAAAATACACGTTTGCACCGCCCTCGGACCCCGTGGTTCTCGATCAGAACGGTTGCATGTACCAACCCCATGTTCTTGGCATCATGGCCGGCCAGACGTTGAAGGTGGTCTCCAGCGACGCGACCACGCACAACATCCACCCCATGCCCAAAGACAATCGCGAGTGGAACATGTCCCAGGCGCCGGGCGCCGCACCCATCGAGCAGAAGTTCGCCCGGCCGGAAATCATGGTGCCGGTAAAATGCAATCAGCATCCCTGGATGCGCGCCTGGATCGGCGTCACGTCGAACCCGTTCTATGCGGTAACCGGCAGCGATGGCACGTTCACCATCAAGGGGCTTCCTCCTGGAACTTATACCATTGAAGCCTGGTCCGCCATTGGTGGTACCGGACAGACCTCGGACCAGACGGTAACGATTGGACCGAAAGAATCCAAGACGTTGGACTTCTCGTTCAAGGCATCTTGAGGTAAGCGGTGGTTAGTGGCTAGTGGTTAGTGGCTAAGAACAGGAACTCGCGCTAGTGAGTTTCTTATCTCCTTCTGTGTGCTCGAAGGGGACGCCATATTTCTGTAGCGAAGCTCTTTCTAGCCGCTAACCACTAGCCACGAACCACTTCTACGGGACCTTGGCAAGACGAAAGGAATAATTATGGGCCTGGCGCTTGCGCTGGTCGTGATCTGCATCACGGTTACTTCCTGTTATTTCTTTTGGGCGCATACCTGGTGGTTCCCGATCGACATCTCGACGATTGGCCCGGCGGTCGACCACCAGTTCATGCTGACCCTGGTGATCACGGGAATCATTTTTGTCGTGGCGCAGTTCGCGCTTGCCTATGCCGTGTGGAAATACGGCTCCAAGAAAGACGGCCGCAAGGCGCGGTATTCGCACGGCAATAGCGCGCTTGAGGCCACTTGGACCCTCGCCGCCGCCGTGCTCTTCATCGGCCTCAACCTGATGGGTTACAAGACGTGGGCGGCGATCCACTTTATCGGCGCGCCGCCTGGGGCCATGCAGATTGAAGTTTGGGGCCAGCAATTCGAGTGGTACTTCCGCTATCCCGGCCCCGATGGCAAGTTCGGCCCCGTCCATGTGGAGAAGGTGGACGACGCGATGGGAAATTATCTGGGGCTCGACCGCGACCACGACGCCGACTCCAAGGACGATATCGTCACCGCCACCCTCGCTTTTCCCGTCAATCGCGAAGTGAATTTGATCTTGCGCTCAAAAGACGTGACACACTCCTTCTACGTTCGCGAACTGCGGATGAAGCAGGATCTGGTGCCGGGAATGGAGATTCCCATTCATTTCACCGCCACCAAGACCGGCCGGTATGAGCTGGCCTGCGCGGAATTGTGCGGATTGGGGCACTACAAGATGCGCGCCTTCGTGGATGTGATGACTCAGCAAGATTTTGATAAGTGGCTCGCGCAGCAGGCCGCGTCGCAGTAAAGGCAGGAGACAGGAGAGGAGTCAGGAGCAAGGATTCGCGGGACGCGAATGGAGGTCCGGGGTTTCCATTCTGTATCCTGCCTCCTTCCGAAGTCCTTTATGACCGTAGCCGCAACAAGCCTCGGTATCTCCCGCCTGGGGCAGATTCAGGTGCGGGCGCATGACGTGGAGCGGGCTGCGGCGTTTTATCAGAATGTTCTGGGTCTGAAGCTGCTGTTTAAGGCCCCGCCGGGTTTGGCGTTCTTCGATTGCGGCGGCGTGCGGATTATGATTGATCGGCCGGAGAAGGCGGAATTCGATCACGCCTCCTCAATTCTGTATTTCGCTGTGCCCGACATTCAGGCGGCCCACGCGCAGATGAAGCAGAGCGGAGTACGGTTTGAAGATGAGCCGCACATGATTGCCAGAATGCCCGATCACGATTTGTGGATGACATTCTTTCATGATTCGGAAGACAACTTGATGGCGCTGATGAGCGAAGTGAAGCGATAGTAATCCGGAGGCAGGAGTCAGGCTTAAGGTTTCGCGGGACGCGAAGAAGCCCAGATTTTTTCATTCTTGTCTACTGACTCCTTATCGAGGGGGGTTCATTGATGTCCGAAGCGCACATGGAAGCGGTTCATCACCAAGAGGCTCCGACGGGTTTCATCCGGAAATACGTCTTCAGCCTCGATCACAAGGTGATTGGGATTCAATACTATTTCCTGGCGGTGTTCAGCGTGTTCGTGGGTCTCACGCTCTCTCTCCTGATGCGCCTGCACCTGGCGTGGCCGCACGCCGCGGTGCCGCTGCTCGACAAGATCTCACCTCTAGGCGCGCCCGGCGGGGTCATCAGCCCTGAGTATTATCTTTCCCTGCTCACCATGCACGGCACGCTAATGGTATTCTTCGTTCTCACCACGGCACCCCAAAGCGGATTCGGGAATTTCATTCTGCCCATTCAGATCGGCGCAGAGGACATGGCCTTCCCGCGCCTGAACATGATGTCCTTCTGGATAACGCTCCTGGGCCTGATCGTGCTGCTCGCCACGTTCGTCATCAGCGACGGTCCGCCCATTGCCGGTTGGACGAATTATCCGCCGCTCTCCGCCGTGGGTGGCGCCGCCGGTCCCGGCATGGCGGTGGGCGATACACTCTGGGTTTTCTCGATTGCCATTTTCTGCGTTGCCTCAATGCTGGGGGCCATCAACTTTATTGCCACCACGCTGGACTTGCGCGCCCGCGGCCTTTCGCTGATGAAATTACCCCTCACCTGCTGGGCGTGGTTCGTCACTGCCGTTCTGGCGCTGCTCTCCTTCGCGGTGCTGCTGGCCGCGGGCGCTCTGCTCCTCCTCGATCGTATGGGCGGCACCAGCTTCTTCATCCCCGGGGGGCTGATTGTGAGCGACAAGATTTTGTCGAACCACTCGGGCGGCTCGCCGCTGCTTTGGCAGCATATGTTCTGGTTCTTCGGCCACCCGGAGGTCTATATCGCCATCCTGCCGGGCATGGGCGTGACCTCCCACGTTATCTCCACGTTTGCGCGCAAGCCGATTTTCGGCTATCGCGCCATGGTCTACGCCATGGGGGCCATTGGCGTGCTGGGATTCGGCGTTTGGGGCCACCACATGTTCGTGAGCGGCATGAGCCCCTACTCCGCCTTCGCGTTTTCGATTCTCACCATGGCCATCGGAGTGCCCTCCGCCATCAAGACCTTCAACTGGATCGGCACGCTGCTGGGCGGCAGGATTCGCTTTGACTCGCCCATGCTCTACGCCCTGGGCTTCGTCTCCATTTTCGTGAGCGGCGGACTTTCGGGAATCTTCCTTGGCCAGCCGCCCATCGACATCTACTTCCACGACACTTATTTCGTGCTCGCCCACTTCCACCTGATCATGGGCGTGGCGGCCATCTTCGGCATGTTTGCCGGAACCGCCTTCTGGTTTCCCAAGATGTTCGGCCGCATGA
>JASHTZ010000443.1 GCA_030040295.1 Terriglobia bacterium
CCTTCCAGGTGCGCGAGTTGGACGAAGCGAAGCTCGAGCCGGGCGAAGATGCACGCCTGGAGGATGAGCGCCGCGTGCTTTCCAATCTCGAGAAAATCCGGGCCGCCGCCGGCAACGCCTTCCAGGAATTGTATGAGGATGAGGGCGCGGCCATCTCTCGCGTAGCCGCTGCGGCGCGCCAGCTTGAAGACCTGAGCCGTTACGACTCCGCCGCCTCTCCCCAGATCGAGTCCTTGGCCTCAGCGCGCGCGGCGCTGGAGGATATCGCCGCCTTCCTGCGCGATTACGCTGGCAAGCTTGAAGCCAACCCCGCGCGCCTCGAGGAGATTGAGGACCGCCTGGCGCTGATCGATCGCCTAAAGCGCAAATACGGCAGCAGCGTGGAGGCGATTCTCGCCTACGCCGCCGAAGCGCGCCAAAAGCTCGCCGGGCTGGAGCACGCCGACGAGCGGCGCGAAATCGTTCGCAAGGATTTGGCTCGTGCCGCCGCCGATTACCGCCAGGCCGCGGAGGCGCTATCCGAAAAGCGCCGCGAAGCCGCCCGCCGCCTGGTGAAGCTGGTGCTCGCCGAGCTTGCCCAGCTTGGCATGGAGAAGACGCGCATTGAGATTCACTTCGAAAAAGCGCCGAAAGGGCAGGGCAGCGCAACCGGAATCGATGAAATTGAATTCCGCATCTCGCCTAATCCCGGCGAGGAGCTGCGCGTAATGGAAAAAATCGCTTCGGGTGGGGAAATCTCGCGCCTCATGTTGGCCTTGCGGACGGTGGTGGGCCAGGCGCGCGTGGGCCGCAGTAACCGGGGCCCTTGTTCAAGCGATGCCACATTTATTTTCGATGAAATTGATGCCGGAATCGGCGGCCGCGTGGCGGAATCCGTGGGCCAGCGCCTGAAGCGCCTGGCGCGCGATGCCCAGGTGCTCTGCGTCACCCATCTGGCGCAAATCGCCTGCTTCGCCGACCGGCATTTTTACGTGGAAAAATCCGCACGCGGCAATCGAACCATTACCACCGTCAAACCCCTTTCGGGCGATAAGGAACGCGCGGAGGAATTGGCCAGGATGCTTTCAGGAAGTCAGATTACCGAGGCCGTGCTCAAGCACGCCGCCACCATGCTGCGGCAAGCGGCCGGATAGTCGATCGGAGGCGGGTGAAGCAGCCGGTGATGAAGCTCACCGCGCTGTAGCCAAATCCCAGGGTGATTCCCGGCGATGCGGCTTGAAAGACCTGCCAAAAGAGAGAATACAGGCGGGCATTACCCACGGCGGGAAGCTGCACCGCCGTGGGTTTGTCGCGCTCAGGCAGCCGATTGACACGCAAGGGACCCGAGTCGCCCGACGCAAAGGGTTCGCGAGCGCCGCTGAGGATGGGCAGCGGCCTGTCCTCAACAGCATTATCCGGTAATTTTGCAGCGCTCAGCATTTTCAGCATCCCTCATTAGCATTCAGACGTTCCAGGAGGCGTCAGGTTACCGCCTCACGAAGCCGTGCCAGCCGCCCACAAAGCCGCGGCCAAATCCGCCAATCACCACTCCACCAACCACCGGGGGATAATAGGCGGGGGGATAGTAATAGGGGTAATATCCCGATCCATAGGCGTAGGGATAAGAATAGTAGGGATAGCCGTAATAGCCTGCCCATCCGGGGTAGTATGAAAAGCCAAATCCGAAGCCATAACCACGGCCCCAACCGTACCCGCCATATCCGCCTCGATATCCGCCCCAGCTGCCACCATAATATCCACCGCGAGCGGTCTGGCCGCTGAACGACCCGCCGATTCGGCCGCCCCCGTAACTGAAGCTTCCGCCGCCGTAGCTGCGTCCGCCGTTGCCGCTATAATGAAAACTTCCCGAGCCTCCGCCGACGTGTCCGCCGGCGGAAAAGCCGTGGCCCTGCGCAAAGCCCGTTCCGGCCACCGCCAGAGCAATTGCCAATGCCATGACTACCTTTTTCATACCGCCCTCCTGCTCCCTATCGCCGTCCTCCCCAAATAGGGAAAGCCAACCTAGGCGTGCTAGAGCAATTGATGGGCCAGTTCAAATCGGCTCTAAGTAATTGAAAACAGGTCCACAGCAGGTTTAGAACGGTGACCAAAATCCACCATCGCGGTGGTGGATTTTGGCCGATACCGCGCGACGCGCCGTCTGAATCCCCGCGATGCCAATGCCCACAACAACCTCGGGGTCCTGCTCGATCAGGCTAATCTGCTGGGAGATCCCCCGGCTTTGCCGGGGCGGCAGCCTGAGTTTGACAG
Organism: Terriglobia bacterium; assembly: GCA_030040295.1. Lineage (GTDB taxonomy): Bacteria > Acidobacteriota > Terriglobia > UBA7540 > UBA7540 > Bog-366. Next base: position 2,251 of record JASHTZ010000443.1, read on the forward strand.
TTCCGGGAGTCAGCAAGTCGTGGGGATTTGTCGTTTCGAATGGACCCCTTATAGTTCGTCGTCGGGTGCCTTCGGCACCCGACGACGAACTATAAGGGGTTTCTTGGCGGTGGCGATCAGGCCCCTTTGAGTGGCCAGCCACCGGAAAGCCTCCGGCTCTGCCGGAGGATGATTACTGACCTGAAGGGATCTCTTGCGGAATTTCGCGCCGCCGCTGCGCTCGGCCCCAATAATGATATGCGTCAGGGTAACTACACCCGCATGTCCAGGCAGGTAGCGGCGAAGTCAATTGAATCATTGCCCCCTGCCGGTGTTTGGGCCGATTTGAAACGTTGCGGAAGGTTGTGGGCGTCCCTAGCCTCGTGAACGTCCCGAGCGGGAGATACCGGCAATGCAAAATTCGAACTGCGGCAGCAGTTTGGTCGTGTCCCGGTCTGCAGATTTGGTCTATCGCGCCTTGCGCGAAGCTATTGTCGGGCCGACCGTTAGGTCGGCAGATGCCGAGCTGAAGCTCGGCGCTACATTCAAACCAGTGTCCTGAGTTAGAAGCTCGCTCAAAAACTCAGCCCGCGAAGCGGGCGACAGATCGTAGCCCACGGCGCAAGCCGTGGGTTTCCGGCGCCCACCCTCTCCCCTAACCCCTCTCCCGCTTTGCGGGAGAGGGGAGCCGAAGGCGGGGTGAGGGCTCGCGGCCCCAGGGCTTGCGCCCTGGGCTACGATATTTCGCCCCTGCGGGGCTGAAAGCTTGCATCATCCCCCGGGCGAAAAATGAAGCGAACTTCCGGCTCAAGACGCTAGGAAAGCACGAGCAGCTTGCTATTGTTATTGAAACATTTTGTTTTGCGCTATACTGTGAAAGTCAGCTCTGTGCTGCTCAATGGGAAATGACCTTATTCAAATCGGAAGTGGCGTGCCACCGGGGGGCGCCGCGTTCGTGGCCCCGCACTTAACGGAATTTCCCGCCGCAGTTGCCGCCAACGGCAAATCGTTTTACATCGAAACCTTCGGCTGCCAGATGAACGTGCACGACTCGGAGAAAGTGGCGGGCGTGCTGATGGCGCGCGGCTATCGCCCCGTGGAGACACACGAGGACGCCGATATTATTCTCTACAACACGTGCAGCATTCGGGAAAAAGCCGCGCAAAAAGTCTTTTCGCGTTTGGGCGCGTTTCGCAAGGCGCGCCGATCACCAGAAACCTCTCCAGGCGCGGCCGGGCAGAAAATCATCGGCGTGCTCGGTTGTGTTGCGCAGCAGGAAGGCGAGCGGTTCTTCGAGCGCGCTCCACAGGTGAGCCTGGTGTGCGGCTCGGCGAGCTATGCGAAGCTGCCCGAGCTGCTGGAGCAACTGGAATCGGGCAACCGCCGCGTCAAGGGCCTCGGCCTCGATACCGAAGACTGCTTCGAGACCGATTTCACCCGCCGCGACAATCGCTATCGCGCCTACCTCACCATCATCGAAGGCTGCGACCAGCGCTGCGCGTTCTGCGTCGTGCCGATGACGCGCGGGCCGCAGCGCAGCCGCAGCGGCGCGAAGATCGTGGCGGATTGCCGCCGTCTGGTGGACGAGGGCTTCACGGAAATCCAGATTCTTGGGCAAATCGTGAACGCCTGGCAGGACCCCTCGCCCGCGCATTGGAGTTTTGCGGAGTTGCTGGCGCGCGTTGCGGAGGTGCCGGGGGTGCGCCGGGTGCGCTTCACCACGTCGCATCCGCGCTATTTCAATCCGGAGATCGTCACTGCCATCGATTCCCACCCTGCGCTCTGCGACCAGGTTCACCTGCCCGTGCAGGCGGGGTCAACACCGGTGCTGGCGCGCATGCTGCGCGGTTACACGCGCGAAGAATATCTCGAAAAAGTCCGTTTCATCCGCCGGGCGCGGCGGCCCATCAGCCTTTCGACGGATATCATCGTGGGCTTTTGCAGCGAGACGGAACAGGACTTTGAGCAGACGCTCACCCTGCTGGCGGAAGTCGAATACGATCAGGTATTCTCTTTCAAATTTTCGACGCGGCCCAACACGCCCGCGCAGGATTTCGCAGATAATATCACCGAGGAAGAAAAGGGCCGGCGCTTGACGATCTTGCAGGAAGCGCAGCGGCAAATTCAGTGGCGGCGCAATCAGGCGCTGGTGGGAGGAACATTCGAAGTCCTGGTGGAAGGCTATCAGCCACGCTTGCAACAGGCCGTGGGGCGTACCACCAGCAACCGCGTTCTGAACTTTCCCGGCGCACCGGAGGACATCGGCAGGTACATGGAGGTAAGAGTGACTTCGGCGGGACCGAATAGTTTGGTTGGCGAAAGAATGGTAACCCAAGGGTCGTCGGTTGCCGGTTCTCGGTAAAGGCATTACTTAAAGCTGGCGAGAGACGATTGATGACCGGGAACTGATAATCAAAGGATCTTTATCAGGAGTGTTTGGCATGGAAGTCGAAATGAAAATTCGCGGGCTAGTGATGGATCCTGTCACCAACATGCCCATTGTGATCCTCAAGGATGTGGGAGGAACGGCGGTGCTGCCCATCTGGGTAGGAATTTATGAAGCCAACGCCATCGCGCTGGAAATTGAGAAGGTCACCACGCCGCGCCCCATGACGCACGACCTGCTGAAAAATCTGCTGCTGGGCCTGGAAACGCACGTGCAGAAAGTGGTGGTGAGCGAGCT
>JASHTZ010000444.1 GCA_030040295.1 Terriglobia bacterium
TGGAGCAGTAAATGCTGAAGGCCACGGCGAGGGTTGCAATCCCACCGCTGTCGGTCACCAGCAATGCTGCCCAGCCGTAAAGAAAAGCCGGCAGCCGGCCGTAAGCATCGCGCAGATAGATGTAGATGCCGCCCGCTTCCGGCGTCGCCGCGCCGAGTTCGGCGAGCGATAGCGACCCGGCCAGCGCCAGGGCTCCACCGGCCACCCAAACCAGGGTCACGGCGGATACGGAGCCCACTTCGAGCGCCACATCGTGCGGGACCAGGAAGATTCCGGACCCGATGATCGTCCCCACCACGATGGCCGTGGCGCTCAGGCTTCCGATGTCGCGTTGGAGCTGTGCGGAAGCTTGAGGTTCCGCACCTGGATCCGGGGAAGCTGAGCGTGACGGGAGTTGAGATACGGCCATATTGACCCGAAGGACCTGTTTAGTGCCGCTGGTTCCGCCTGGGCGGGACCGGCATTGCCGCCCTCAAGGGCGGCGATTGCTGTAGCGCGGTTGTCCCCAGCCGGGTTCCCCCGTGAATTCCAGGGGCGCGGGTGGGGGCACCCGCGCTACAGAGCATTCACGACAACAGCCTTTACCAATCGAGAGTGCGTCATTATACTGAGTGGCTTTGAAGAGAACCAAAATATTCTGATTCCACGCGGGGTAAAATCATGCGCAAAGTGGTTCGAACTTCGGATGCTCCCCAACCCAAAGGCGTCTATTCGCAGGCCATCGTTGCGGACGGTTTTGTTTTCGTTGCCGGGCAAGGGTGCATCAATCCAGAGACCAACGAGTTTGAATACGGAGACATCCAATCGGAGGCCCGCCGGACGCTCCAGAACATTCGCGCGATTCTGGAAGCGGCGGGAAGCTCGCTAAAAGAGGTCGTCCGCGTGGGCGTGTTCCTTGCGGACCTGAATGATTTTGCGGCGATGAATCAGGTGTACAAAGAGTTCTTTCCCGAGAACCCGCCGGCCCGCACCACGGTGGGCGTGCAGTTGCCCAAAATCAAGATTGAAGTGGATTGTATCGCTCGCCTCAAGTCGCGGGGCAAAAAGTGAGGTGAGGGTTGCATGCTGGCTCAAGAGCTTTCCACTCCCGTGCTGACGGTTGATCTTGATGTCCTGGAGCGAAATCTCCAACGAGTGGCGGAGGTGTGCCGCCGGCAGGGCGTAGGGCTGCGCCCGCACACCAAAACCCACAAGACGGTGGAGGTGGCGCGGCGGCAGTTGGCCCTGGGGGCGGTTGGCCTGACGGTGGCCAAAGTGGGTGAAGCGGAAGTGATGGCCGGCGCCGGGCTCGATGACATTCTGGTTGCGTATCCCATCATGGGGCAGGAAAAGCTCCGGCGGCTCGCGGCGCTCGGCCGGACGCGGCGCATTTTAATCTCCATCGATTCGGAAATTGCCGCCCATGAACTTTCCAAAGCCGCCTGTGCCCAGGACGCCACCCTCGGCGTGCTGGTGGAATTTGACGCGGGTGGCCGCCGCTGCGGACTCGAGCCGGGTCCCGCGGTAGTGCCTTTGGCGAAGACGATTGAGAAACTCCCCGGATTGAAATTCCGTGGCGTGATGAGCTATTTCGGCAACGTCTGGGGAACGCCGGAGGAGCGCCGCGCGGAAGCCGAGCGCGTCGCCGGGCGCGTCGCAGCAGCCCTTGCGGCGCTTCGTGACGCCCAAATGCCGGCGCAAATTGTATCCGGCGGCTCAACCCCTTCGCTTGAATTCGCTCACCTCATTCCCGGGCTTACGGAGATTCGTCCCGGCACTTATGTCTACAACGACCTGAACACCTTCTATCAAGGCGCGTGCCGATTGGAGGATTGCGCCGTGCGCGTCGTGGCAACCGTTGTCTCTACCGCTGTTCCCGGCCGCGCCATCCTCGACTCCGGATCCAAAACGCTGACTTCCGACCTGATGAACGCCGGACCGAAATTCGGTTACGGATACATTGTGGAAGCTCCCGACGCGCCCATCATCAAGTTGAACGAAGAGCACGGCCTGGTGGATACGACGCCGTCCCAGCACAAATTCCAGGTCGGTGAAGTTGTGACCATCATCCCCAATCACGTCTGTGTCGCGGTAAATATGCACGACGAAATCGTGACGCTACGCAAGGGTGAAGCGGTAGGCTGCTGGAAGATCGCGGCGCGGGGAAAAATCCGATGATCTGATTCCATTACTAAAGGAACTAAACGTAATTGCCTGAACAGCGAACTCGCGTTGGTGCGAAATCCTGGTGGTGCCGGGCGGTGTAGAATAATGGATCGATTCGCTTCGGCGTTTTCGCGAGGTGCAGGCCATTCTGAAGTTCATCCCATTCGTCGTTTTGATCGGTATTGCACCGGCGGCACTTCGCGCCCAAGGAAATTACGAAATCCAGGTCTACGGCTCTGACACGGTTGCGCCCGGGCGTACCATGGTGGAGCTGCACAGCAATTTCACTTTTGAGGGATTCAAAACCGTCAATCAGGGCGTGCTTCCTGACCAGCACCAGCTTCACGAAACGGTGGAGATTACACAGGGCTGGACAACCTGGTTTGAGACGGGCCTCTACATCTTCACCAGCTACGGACCGAATCAGGGGTATAAGTGGGTGGGCGACCACATCCGCCCGCGCGTGCGAGTGCCCGACAGTTGGAATTGGCCTGTGGGCGTCAGCATCTCCACCGAGATCGGTTATCAACGGCCGATTTTTTCGGCGGACACCTGGACGTGGGAAATTCGCCCCATCATCGATAAGGATTGGAAGTCATGGTACGTGGCCTTCAATCCCGCGCTCGAGCGGTCGTTCCACGGGCCGAGCGTGCCGGAGGGTCTGGGCTTTTCTCCCAATTTCAAAGTGGCGTATTCACTCACGCGAAAATTCAGCGCGGGCTTTGAGTATTACGGCTCTCTCGGCCCCGTCACCGGATTTGATCCTCTCTACAAGCAACAACAACAGTTTTTCCCCGCCATTGACTACGATTTCGGACCCAATTGGGAATTCAATCTCGGCGCAGGTTGGGGAGCGACGCGCAGCACCGACCATTTCATCCTGAAGATGATCATCGGCCACCGGTTCCGGTTCATCACCCCACGCGTGCCGCGCATCCTGAGGTCAAATTCCGCGAATGGGGAGGAATGATTGATGCGTCCTCCTGGAATCGCGCTGCTGGTCGCGCTGGTTGGTTTTTCGCCGGGCTTGGCCGGGCCGTTGGACTACTCACCGCCTCCGGGCCTCCCGCCGATTCCCTGGCCGGTAAATAACCCTTACTCGCCCGCGCGGGCCGAGCTGGGTAAAATTCTTTTCTTCGATGGGCGGCTTTCAGCGAACGACGTGGTTTCCTGCGCGTTTTGCCACGATCCGGGTCACGCCTTCGCGGGTAGCGGGGCATTTTCCGTGGGCGTGGACGGAAAGCACGAGCTTCGTCGAACTCCAACCCTCATCAATCGCGCTTGGGGCAAATCGCAATTCTGGGACGGCCGCGCGCTCACGCTCGAGGCACAAATCGTTGGTCCCATCACCAACCCCGATGAAATGGGGATGACTACGGAGGGCGTTGCGCGGAAGGTTAGCGCCATCAAAGGCTACGGACCACTTTTCGCCGCCGCCTTTGGTGACAGTGGCGTGACCTTCGATCGAATTGCCAAGGCGATCGCCACTTTCGAGCGGACGATTGTCTCCGGAAACTCGGCGTACGATCGCTATCGGGCTGGTGACAAATCAGCGCTCACGAAACAACAGAAAGATGGCCTGGATTTCTTCGAGAAGAAGGGTGAATGCGCGGAATGCCATTCCGGGCCGGATTTCTCGAACGAGGAATTCGCCAATATCGGCGTGGGGACGGACCGCCCGAATCCTGATCCCGGACGTGAAGACGTGACTCACAAGCGCAGCGACACTGGGCGATTCAAAGTACCCACGCTGCGTGACCTCGCCAGCCGCGCGCCCTACATGCACGACGGCAGCGCGAAAACTCTTTCTGATGTTCTTCAGATTTACGCCAAGGGCGGACTGCCCAATCCGCATTTGGATACGCGACTCGCGCCGTTTTATCTCGATAAAGAAACCGAGCGCGACTTGCTGGCGTTTCTCGATTCGCTCAATGGCGAGGGCTGGCAGAACATCAAGCCGCCCGCCACGTTTCCGCAATAATCAAGGTGTTAGTCCGCGTCCCCTTTTTTCTTCGGCCCCTCGGGCAGGCCAAAACAATAGAGATTCGAATCGTGGTCGACGGCGTAGACGCGTCCGTCGGCAATGGCCAGTCCGCTGAAGTGGACCCAACTGGTGATCGCGTCGCCGCTCTGGTAAAGAACCTTTCCGGTCCGGGCATCGAGCGCATAAAGAACGGCGTTGTGGGTATTCTCGCTTCGCTGCTGATCGCTCAGAATTTTCTTGCCGGGTTCGAAGACAATGGGCGAGCCGGTGGCTTGCTGGGTGTTCTCGCCGGTCGCAAGCGCGAAGACTACACCATTGGCGATAGCGACGGGCTCGGGAACATCAAAGTCTCCGGAAATCCATGCCGGATCGAGTGTCGGCTTCTGTGTTACAGGGTTCATGGCCAATTTGAACGCCATGATGCTGCCGTGCGGGTTTGCGCCATGCGTCACGGGGAAGTGCGGCGCCTCTTTTGAGACCGGTCCCCACGAAGGGACATAAAGCCAAGTCTCGCCATTCTGATCGCGCCAAGTGGAGAGTTCTCCCCAGATGCCCTGCATCTCGTACTCCAGTTCGTCATTGGAGAGCTTCTGCCGGTAAAGCGGCGTCTGGTGATCGG
>JASHTZ010000445.1 GCA_030040295.1 Terriglobia bacterium
CCCGCGCTGGAAACACCAGCAGCATTCGTAGCTGTAGCGCAGCTCCAGGAAATAAATGGGGCGATCGTATTCCGTGAGCCAACCGGAATTCATAATCCTGCGACGTGAATCATCAACCTGCACGATGGACCCCGGACGCAACAAGGGAACCATCATCTGGTCTTCCAACCCGATGAATCCATACCTGAATTTCTTCAAGTCGAGCTGGCTCAGCAATCCTGCCGGAATTTCTCCCCAAGATTCAATCAGACGGGAGAGGAAAGCGGTCTTTTCCGGCCTAAACCCCGGATCGAAGCGCACCGGAAAACGAATCGCCCGCGCCGGGTCGCCCACTTCCACGGTGAAAAGGTGTGTGGAGGATTGCAAGGTTGAATGCCGGTGTTCCTGCATTTTGCCCAGATTGATTCCATACACTCCCATCATCTCTTCGATGCTCAGCCGGTAAATCACTGCCAGGCTGTAGAACTTGTAAATGCTGGGGAGCGAACCATCATTCTCAATCTGGTTGAGGCGCGCCATGGAGACTATATATTCGGCGCTGCGTTCCGTGTCGGCAATTTCCAGGCTTGCTTCCTCCACGTGGCGCAGTGTCATCCCCAAGCGTTCGCGGATTTGTTTCAGTTTGAATCCGGCCTGCTGGCTAAGACTAACGGTAGTGGAAGGCGATGGAACGGGAAGTGATTGGGACATATCCAGACCCTTGGATCGGACAAATACTTTACGCAGCTCCAGCCCTGACGGCCACGCGCTTAAAAATAATAAATAGGTGAAGCGGAGTTCTAGGGGACTAAGCTATTCCCCTGCCGTATTGTACTATACTGTCGAAGCAGGGAGTATAGTACTTCCGTGGGATTTTCTCGTCGAGTTGAAAAATCGGCGAGGCAATTGCGATCGGGCACGGCTCCGGCCGGTTTGTGAAGGATTTTTGCGGATTTTTCGACGGGTTGAGTGACAAGCACATCTCTTGACAGTCTGCGGGGGTGGTGCTGATAATCCCAAAGTTGTAACTTCTTTTTTGCGGTTTCGCCTCGGAAGCGGAACGTGGATGCTGCGGTTAGAGCGCCGGGAAGGCAATAAACTGATTTAATCCCGGAGGCGGCCCCTCAGCGAGGTCTTATTGAATTTCTGATATGTGAGGGCTTCATCTTATGAAAGTATTTCAAAAAATCACATGGCTGCTCGGATTCGCAATTCTCCTTTCCTGCACCCAGTTGGCGGGGGCAAATGAAAGTGTGAAGCTCGAAAAACAGACCGATTCAGTCGAAATCCTGATCGGCGGCAAGCCTTTCTCAACTTTCTATTACGGAAATAAATCGCCCAAGCCCTACATGTCGCCGCTGCGCTCGGCGCAAGGGACGATAGTGACCCGTGGTTTCCCCATGCGAACGGATATCCCCGGCGAGCGCCGCGACCATCCGCACCACCGCGCTCTCTTTTTCGCTCATGGCGACATCAACGGAATCGACTTCTGGGGCGAAGCACAGTTCACTCACGCCTCGCAAACCGCCAACGGCGTTACCTACTCGAGCGAGGATTTGCCCAAGGGCCGAACCGTCTTCCAGAAACTCGATGAGGCCAGAAGCCACGGGAAGACTGGAACCTTGAAGGCGGAATTCAAACTGGTGGGCCCTGATGGCAAGGCTATCGGAAGTGAGACCCAGGAATATACGTTTTCGGGTGACGACAATTCACGCGTCATCGATTGCACCTTCACCTTGACCGCAAATGAGGGCGTCCCGCTGAAAATGGGCGATACAAAGGAGGGGACTTTTGCCATCCGGGTGGTCAACGGACTGACGAAACCCGGCCTGAAGATGCTGAACTCCGAGGGGAAGACGGACATCAAGGATATTTGGGGCAAGCGGGCCAATTGGGTGGACTATTCCGGCGAGGTGGACGGTGAATCCCTCGGAATCGCGATCTTCGATAATCCCGCCAATATTAAACACCCCACTTATTGGCACGCACGTGATTATGGACTTTTCGCGGTCAATCCTTTCGGCGAACACGATTTCTACAACGACCCCAAGCGCGATGGGAGCGTCACGATTGCGAAAGGGGATTCCCTGATTCTCCGCTACCGCGTGCTGATCCACCACGGGGATGCGGCTGAGGCCCACGTGGCTGAAGCCTATGATCGCTATGCCGGCGGAAAATAAAAGGAGTGGCGGGGAGCTGATCGCAGGGAGGAGTCGGTTTTCCTTGCAAGCCCATATTTGCCAGCAACTGGCCACTGCTCTCGAGAGGTGCATATGAATCGACTTATCAAAGCCCACAAGAATGGAAAATATCAGCAGGTTGTTGCTCCCGGCACCTTGCGATTTCTCGATTTCGCCACCTTGAAGTTGGAAAAGGGTGAGCGCCACACCCTGGAAACTAGCGGGCATGAATACGTCGTCGACATTTTCTCCGGCAGCTTGACTTTCTCGATCAGCACTGTGGGACGCCAGAAGCAGATTTACACCGGCATCGGAAAACGCTCAGATGTTTTTTCCGGACCTCCGGCGATGTGCTATATTCCCCCCAAATCACAACTCGAAATCAAGGCGGATTCCGCCGCGGACATGGGAATTTTCTCCGCCCCCTCGAGTATTCAGGCGCCCCCCGCCGTCCTTGAAGGTTCAACCGTAATCACCAACCGCGTGGGCCGCGAAAATTGGCAACGGACCGTATACTCGGCCCTGGGTGAGAATGTTCCGGCGGAGCGCCTCCTAGCCGGTGAGACATTGAACCCCCCGGGCAACTGGTCAAGCTTTCCCCCTCACAAACATGACAAACCGAACCCCCCCCAGGAAGCCGTGCTCGAAGAGGTCTACTACTTCCGCGTCAGACCTGCCCAGGGATTTGGGTTTATCTGGACTTACACGGCGCCAGGCGACCCGGAAGGGTTTTCTGACGTCTTCGCTGTTCAGGATGGCGACACCGTCCTTCTGCCCAAAGGATATCACCCTGTAGTGGGAGCGCCCGGCTACGAACTGCAATACACCTGGGTGCTGGCGGGCGAAGAACGGCGTTACGGCGCCTGGGCGGACGACCCCAACCACAGTTGGGTGAAGAATGCATAAATATCGATGGCGGATTTGCGCCCTCCTCTTCTTCGCCACCACCATTAATTACATCGACCGCCAAGTTTTGGGACTGCTCGCCCCGCTGCTGCAAACCAACATCGGGTTCAACGAAATCCAATACGGCTACATTGTGACCGCATTCCAGGCAGCCTATGCCCTCGGCCTGTTGACCATGGGGTCGATCGTTGACCGCATCGGCACCAAGCTGGGTTACGCTCTGGCCATTGCTATTTGGAGCCTTTCCGCAATGGGACATGCGCTGGTGCACTCAGCGCTGGGATTTGGCGTGGCGCGCTTTGCCCTGGGATTCGGCGAGTCGGGCAGTTTTCCTGCTGCCATCAAGGCGGTGGCGGAATGGTTTCCGAAAAAGGAGCGGGCGCTGGCCACCGGCCTGTTCAATAGCGGCACCAACGTGGGAGCGACGCTGGCGCCTCTCGCCGTGCCCTGGGTGGCGGTTCATTATGGCTGGCGCTATGCATTCCTTTTAACCGGCACATTCAGCGCAATATGGCTGGCGTGCTGGCTCTTGTTCTATCGGCTGCCGCAGGAACACCCTCGCATCTCCAAGGCCGAGCTGGAATATATTTTGAGCGACCCGCCCGAACCGGCCACTAAGGTGAAATGGTCCCAACTTCTCGGTTACCCGCAGACATGGGCATTTTTGCTGGGCAAATCGCTCACTGACCCCATCTGGTGGTTTTATCTGTTCTGGCTGCCCAAGTTCCTGGTAACCGAACATCACCTCACGCTCACGGGAGTGGCGTTGCCCATCGTGGTGGTTTACAATTCCGCCACAGCGGGAAGCGTGATTGGTGGGTGGCTGCCGGCAAAATTCTTGGCGCAGGGGTGGACGGTCAATCGAGCCCGTAAGGTCTCCCTGCTGATTTGCTCGCTTTGCGTAACGCCGGTCGTAATTGCTACGCGAGTTCATGCCTTGTGGGGGGCCGTAGCCGTCATCAGCCTGGCCTGCGCGGCCCACCAGGGATTTTCCGCCAACTTGTTCACGCTCGCTTCGGACATGTTTCCGCGCCGGGCTGTGGCCTCCGTTGTGGGAATCGGAGGTTGCGGTGGGGCCGTGGGAGGGATGTTCATTGCCACTTTCACCGGCTGGCTGCTTCAACTCACCAGATCCTATCTGCCTGTTTTTATTATTGCCGGTTCGGTCTACGTCGTCGCCTTGGGATTGGTTCAAATGCTGGCACCCAGCCTAATGCCGGCCGAGCTTGCCTAGCCGCGCTGCGTGGAACCTCGTCTGCATCTCTAAGCGGCGCTTTCCCGATATCGCCCGCCCTCTCTTCGCGTATGCCCCCGGACATACCGCAATAGGTCCAAGGGGTGAATCGGCTTCTTCAAGTAATCGAGTGCTCCCATTTGCATGGCTTCCAGGCTGCAAGCCATATCCAGGACCCTCGTCAGCACCAGAACCGGCCGGCGGCAATCCAATTGCATCGCTCGGCTTAACACTCTTCGTCCTTCAAAGGCCTGCGAGCCCTGGCTTACAACAACGAAATCGAATGGAATCTTTTCGAGGCAACAGATGCCGGCTTCATAGGTTGTGCAGGTGAAAACCTCGTATCCCTGACCTTCCAGAATCAAACGCAGAACTCTCAGGTCACCTTCGTCCTCATCGACGAGCAGGACTCGGGGATCCCGCTCGGAGAGGTCGAAAGGCTGAGGGGCGTAAGGATAGCTCGACATGGCGGCCCTCCATGCTTGATGGAATCGGCGTCTTTTCATCAGCGAGAGGGTCGAACGCCGGCACTTGGGGAAAAGAAGGTTCGACACTTCGCAAGCGGCGTGAGGAAAATAATTCGAAGCCGCCGCGAAGCCGTTCTCGCTGAA
>JASHTZ010000446.1 GCA_030040295.1 Terriglobia bacterium
TGCCCGCCAACCTGGCCGTTACCATCGATGCGGCCATTCAAACCGCCGCCGGCCACCAGATCCACTCCGACTTCCCGCTGGAGATTGAAGGCGACAAGGGCGACCTCGTTCCCACCACGTTGCGCTGCCGCGGACCGCTGAACGGCGGCGGCGAGGTGCTGAGAATCCGCACCGTGGCGGGCGATATCGAGATTCGCAAAATTGATGACGCTTCCCTGCGCGAGCTGAAACAACGCGAGGAAGACCACTGGCACGCCTGGCAGGAGCAGCATATGGAACAGGTGCAACGCCAGCGCGAGAAGCAAAAACAGAAGGAGAAGACGGAGGAGGATGAGGATGACCATCAACCGTGAAACAGCGAAGCTGGAAACTGGAAACCAGAAACTGGAAGCTGAAAACTGGAAACTGGAAAATCGGGATGCTTCAGTCTTACACCAGCCTTTTCGTTCCAACTTTGTTTCAAGCTTCCAGTTCCTGATTTCCAATTTCCAGTTTCCGGTTTCCACTTTCGCTCTTCTTCTCGCTGTCACGGTCCTCCCGGCGCGAACGGCCTTGGGCGCTGAACGTGTTTGGGAGAAGCGATTTGCGCTTCCTCCCGGCGGGCACGTTTCCGTGGTGAATGTGCAAGGCAGCGTGCTGGTAGAGGGTTGGGACCGTTCCGAGGTGGAAGCCTCCGTGGCCATCAGCAGCAAGACCCCCACCGATCAAATTGACGACGTTCAGATAGCGGTGGAGGCGCGCCCGGATGGAGTGGTCTTCCACACGCTTTATCCTTCCGGGCTCGACACACCCATTCGGGTGGATTACCGCCTGCGCGTGCCGCGGCAGGTACGCCTGGATGAGCTCAGCACTCTCGATGGTGACATCGTCGCGCACAACGTGCAGGGATCCATGAAGGCGCGCAGCCTGCACGGCGATATCGAAGGAATCGACGTAGCGGGCTCCCTGACGGCGAATGCGCTGACCGGGAATATCCTGGTTTCGCTCCGTTCGATATCCGACCGCCCCGCGCCCATTAACCTTGCCACCATCAACGGGAATGTCGAACTGCTCCTTCCCCCGCGCGCCAACGCCAACCTGGAGCTTTCCACCGTGGCCGGAAATATTCTGGGCGATTATGCATTTCAGGTAAGCGACGTGCCCGGTGACTCCACGCGCCGCGCGCAAGTGGGCGCAGGCGGTCCGCGCATTGTGTTGCACACCGTGCGGGGAAATATCAGCGTTGGCGAGCGCGAGGGAGACCTGTAAATGGGAGATTGGACGATAACGAATTTCCGCGGGCCGCGTCATAACAACACGAAATCGCAAGAGGCCGGCGGGAAGGAACTCTGAATGAGACATCAAGCGAACGACCAAATTGCACGCGGAGGCGGGATTATGAGCCGAACATTTTATTGGGGATGGGCGCTGACCGTCACTTTGGTGATGGCCGGCGCCGGGATTCTCTGCGCGCAGGAAGCGCCGGAACCACCCGCCCCGCCCGATCCTCCCGAGAATGCGCAGATCTTCGTAATGAACGACGGCACGGCGCACCTGGGCGTCAGCCTGGGAGATGTAACCACCGAGCAGGCCCAGCAGCTCAAGCTCCCCGCCGTCGCCGGCGCCATGGTTACCCACGTGCAGCCGGACAGCGCCGCCGCCAAGGCAGGTCTCCAAAAAGGCGATGCGATTATGGAGTTTGACGGAGTGCGTGTGCGCAGCAGCGCGGAATTGCGCCGCCTGATCCGCGAAACGCCCGTCGGCCGGACCGTCGAGATGAAAATTTTCCGCGACGGAAAGCCGCAGGTGCTGAGCGCGAAGCTCGAGGGCGAACGCGAGTCGTTGTCCATCAATGGCCCGGCGATTGCCATGCCTTCCATCAAGATTCCGGATATCCACATCCCTCCGGAGGGCTTTTCGCTCTACGGTTTCAATCGCGCCACGCTGGGAATCTCCGGCGATGACCTCACCTCACAGCTTGCCGATTATTTTGGCGTCAAGCAGGGCAAGGGCGTGCTGGTGGCCGAAGTCACCCAAGGCGGCGCGGCGGACAAGGCCGGATTGAAGGCCGGAGACGTGATTGTGCAGGTGGACGGAAAACCCATCGGCGGCGTGGATGAACTTCGCTCCGCCTTGAACGAAAATTTCGAAGGTGACACGCGAAAAGTGACCCTCACCATCATCCGCAATCACCAGGAGCAGACGCTTACCGCGGAACTGACCCGCACTTCGCCTTGGGAGGAGCGCACCTCCAATTTGACCACACAGAACTTGGAGGGCGCGGTCGCGCAGTTGCAACAGGCCGAAGAAAAGGCCGCGCAGGCACAGTCGCTCCTTTCTCTGCAAGCCGAGGTGCAAAAGCAGCGGGCGGAGATGAAAAGCGCGTGGCAGCAGCAACTCCAACAGCAAATGCTTTCACTCAAGGATCGGCTGAAGCAGATGCAGAAACAGCGCGTCGCGCTGCGGCAGAATGAGGCGATTTAAACCTGGTGAACGCGCCAATCTTCCGAACGGAATTTCATCCGGCTTACTACCCTGGGCGGCGGTCCGGCAAGAAGGATTCGCCGCCCGTTTTTGTCTTCGCCGCCGCCCGATCTCCTTGACCGCCGCCGCATCATTTGCTACAAATGACGGTTCACTGAGGGGTGAAAATCAAGCCTTGAAGGGGGCAATATGGCAACAAATCGCGGGGTAGCTTACATGGGGACCGGGAAGGTGGAAGTGCAATCCATCGATTTCCCGAAGCTTGAACTGGGGTCTCGAAAGTGCCAGCACGGTGTGATCCTGAAAATCGTGACCACGAACATTTGCGGAAGCGACCAGCACATGGTGCGCGGGCGCACCACAGCTCCACAGGGGCTGATCCTCGGGCATGAAATTACCGGCGAAGTGATTGAAGCGGGACGCGATGTGGAATTCATCAAAGTCGGCGATCTGGTTTCCGTTCCGTTTAATATCGCTTGCGGACGCTGCCGGAATTGCAAGGAGGGCAAGACCGGAGTCTGCCTGAACGTGAATCCCGCGCGGCCCGGCGCCGCTTACGGATACGTGGATATGGGCGGTTGGGTGGGCGGCCAGGCGGAGTACGTGATGGTGCCGTACGCGGACTTCAATCTACTCAAGCTGCCGAAAGACCGGGCGATGGCCAAGATCAAGGACATCACCCTGCTTTCCGACATCTTCCCCACCGGGTACCACGGGGCGGTAACGGCGGGTGTCGGCCCGGGGACGATTGTCTATGTCGCGGGCGGCGGGCCTGTGGGACTGGCGTGTGCCGCGGCCTGCCAACTGCTGGGCGCTGCTTGCGTCATCGTGGGCGACATGATTCCGGAACGCCTGGCGCAGGCTCGCAGTTTCGGTTGTGAGACCGTCGACCTGCGGCAGGACGCTTCGCTCGGCGATCAGATTGACCATCTGGTAGGCGAGCCGCTGGTGGATTGCGCGGTGGACTGCGTGGGTTTTGAAGCGCGCGGCCATGGCAAGGATGCGGCGGTGGAGCGTCCGGCAACAGTGCTTAATTCCCTGATGACCGTCGTGCGCGCGGGCGGCGGCATGGGCATTCCCGGCCTTTACGTCACGGACGACCCGGGCGGCGTCGATGCCAATGCCAAGACCGGGAACCTCGGCATCCGAATCGGCCTCGGCTGGGCAAAGTCGCTGCACTTCATGACCGGACAATGCCCGGTGATGAAATACAATCGGCAACTGCTCATGGCAATTCTTTACGACAAGATCAAAATCGCCAAGGCGGTGAATGCCACGGTGATTTCACTCGATGACGCGCCGCAAGGCTACAAGGATTTCGACCGCGGCGCGGCCAAGAAGTTCATCATCGACCCACACCACATGGTGAAGGCAGCGTAGAAGGACTTGATGATCCCCTCCGGTCTCAGTCGCCTGGAGGGGATCATCTTCTCCTGTGTGGCACGGCCATCCTGGCTGTGCGCATGGGCTGGAAGCTCATGCCACAGCAGTGCTTCAGTTGAAGGCAGAGAGAACGGGCGCGCTTGGCGGCGGGGTCACTGCACAGGAGCGGAAGTTTCAGGCGGGGGCTCGGCGAGCGGCGTCGAGTGATGGTGCACCAGGAACCAGCGGCCCTGCCGCCT
>JASHTZ010000447.1 GCA_030040295.1 Terriglobia bacterium
AGGAAATCGCCGACAAGCTGCACATCTCGGAAAGAACTGTGAAGTTCCACGTCTCCAGCCTACTGGAAAAGTTCAACGTTCGCCGGCGCACGGACTTGATCCTCCTGACCTTTCAGGATCGCGCGACTGGCCTATGACCTGTACTCTCGTTCAGGTACTGCCCCTGTCCCAAAACTAGCCCTCTCGCCCATTGCCACCTCACGCATCACATCGTAACCTTGTACATCATTTGCTTCCGAGAGTGGACTTGTCCCTGCGGGGCCGGCACGACGCCTGGGGGGGACAGCAGTGTATTTTTACAGAGCACGAATCAATCGGACGCGACGGTCCATCTTAGCGATATCCGTGTGAGCGCCGACTGCGTCAATACCCAAGGATTGTGACCAGTTTATGGACCAAACCTATCATCTTTTCCTTCTTTGCCCTGGAGCGCACGGTAAGATCCGCAAGGTTCATCTCCCCCTTTTTGCTGTCCGCGTTATTCTGGGACTTGCCCTGACCGGGGTCGTCGGCGTGGCGGCTCTGGCGAATAATTACCTCCGCCTCTTGCTGAAGGTTTCAAACTACAACGCCCTGCGGGCCGAGCGTGAAGCCCTGAAGACGCAAGGCCAAAATCTGGAAGATGCCATTGTGCGGTCCAATCTGAAACTTGAGTCTTTGCAGTCGCTGGCGGCCGAAGTTGCCCTTGCCTACACTTTCAGTGACAGCCGACGCCCGCAATTGCCCGCGGAAGTTCTGCACGTGGCCAGCCGCGGGCTGGTGGGCCTGGGAGCGGATTATGCCGCCACACTCTGTGCCTTCAACATGATGAAAGTCACGCCGCTTCTTACCTCTTACTCCTCCCGCGCTTCCTTCGCGGTTCTGGACGGCGCCTATCAGGACGACGACATACCGTCACTTTGGCCAGTGCGGGGGCGCATCACCGCGGGCTTCGGCGAGCGCATGGATCCCTTCACCGGAGAAGACGAATTTCACAAGGGCGTTGACATCGCCGCCTCCACTGGAACCCCGGTGCGAGTGTCTGCAAACGGAATCCTTCTGCACGCCGGGCCCGAAGGGACTTACGGAATTGAGGCATTAATCGACCACGGTTACGGCGTATCCACCAAATACGCCCACCTGAGCGCCCTCTATGTGAAGGTGGGAGAAGAAGTCGCACGCGGGCAGGTGATCGGCGCTGTGGGAGTGACCGGACGCACCACCGGACCCCACTTGCACTACGAAGTCCTGGTTCATGGGCAGGCGGTGAATCCCGCGGCTTACCTGCGAGAGTAGCCGCACACACTGCTGCCCAAACCTGTTCCCTCAGATGCAATCCGGCTCTTCTGCGCGCTGCGTACACCAAGCAAGGGCCTTGGAGGAAGGAATCAAGCATGAGTCCAATTGACCCGGTTAGCGAATTCAAGAAAGGTCTGGGGGCACTGCGAAATGGCTATCTCAATTCTGCGCTCTTCCACCTGCAAAAGGCCGTTGAGCATGACGGCAGCAACCCTTTTTACCTTTCCTATTATGGACTCGTGCTGGCCCGCGTGGAACGCGATTGGGAACGTGCTGAGGCTTCCTGCCTTGCGGCCCTGCGCTTCCTGCGCACCGATCCGCATCTGTATTTGAACCTGGCGGAAGTCTATCGCCGCTCCGGCGATTTGGATGATGCCTTGTGCACGCTCTACAACGGCCTGCAATTTACCAAGTGGGATTCCCGCCTTGTCCGCGCGCTGGAGGAATTGGGAATCCGGCGCCCGCCCGTGCTAACCTTCCTCAGCCGCAAGCACTTCATTAACCGTCAATTGGGCAAGCTGCGCCACCGGTTCGAACGCCAGGGCAAAACCTCAACCCTGGAAAGCCTGCGAATGGGGCGCGCTTGATTGCTTAGGGGCCTTACCGCCACCACCAGAAAGCAACCCCTCACCTTAGTCATCCCTCCTCTAGGGTTGCGGTGCAACTACGCTGCCGCGAATATTCTTACTGAATTGCGCCTCGCGCGCGCTATGCTAGAATCGGTTCGTGGCCGCATGACGCCCAACCACCGCTTGTGCCGGTTGTTCAGGACTTTAGCACGTTGAAAGTTGTCATTCCATTCCGCCGGTTCGCCGCCCTTGTGCTTTTCTGGACGGCTTGCGTGCTGTGTCCGGCGGCGGGCTGGGCAAGGCCTTCCTCCGTCAAGCTCCCGCACACGGAAATTCACAAAATCGAGCTCGAGAACGGCCTGCACGCACTCATCGTGGAAGAGCACGATGCGCCGATTATTGACGTGCAGGTTTGGTATCACGTGGGATCGAAGAACGAAGTGCCGGGGCGCACGGGTTTCGCGCACTTCTTCGAGCACCTGATGTTCGACGGAACGAAAAACCTCGCCTCCAACGAATTCTCTGATTACATTGTGCGCTCGGGAGGCACGGACAATGCCTACACCACGGAGGACACCACGGTCTTCTGGGAAACCGTGCCCAGCAACATGCTGCCTGTGGTCTTGTGGCTGGAAGCCGACCGCATGCGCAATCTCGACATCAATCAAAAGGTCTTCGACAACGAGCGGCAGGTGGTGGAGGAGGAGCGCCGCCTGCGATTTGACAATCCTCCCTACGGCACGGTAGTGGAAACGCTCTACGACAACGCCTACACGGTGCATCCCTACCGCCACATGATCATCGGCAGCATGGAGGATTTGAACCACG
>JASHTZ010000448.1 GCA_030040295.1 Terriglobia bacterium
TCAACGTGAGGGCATAAGCAAGAATGAAAGTTATCGATATCAAAGCCCACGTAGTGAGGCTCAACGTCTGCAACAACGTGATCGTCCAAGTGGAGACGGATGAAGGGATCACCGGTGTTGCCGAAGCTCTGATGAAGCGAAAGTCACAGACTATCGCGCAATCGATCCTGGAGCTAAAACGGTACCTGGTGGGAAAAGATCCCACGGAGATTGAGACCCATTGGGAAAGAATGTATCGCGATTCATTCTGGGTCGGCGGTCCGATGCATTGCACCTCCATCAGCGCCGTCGACTGCGCGTTGTGGGATATACTCGGCAAAGCTTCTGGTCTTCCGGTATATAAGATGATGGGTGGGCCGACGCGCCGCCGCGTGCCGGTTTATTGCCATTGTCCCGCAGGGAGGACACCCGAGCTCTTTGCGCAAAACATCAAGGCGTGCAAAGCGCGTGGTCATCGCGCGGCTAAAACTACCCTGCCGCTCTTCTACGGCGCGCACCGCCCGGAGGATAGCCAGCCGCAGGGCAGTGCCTATTCGGGCACCCAGGGAGAGGTGGACGCTCGCTGGAAGGAGACGGAGCTGCTCGATCCTTCCATCCTAAAGCGCATTCGCGAGTTCATGCTTGCTGCCCGAGAAGCCGGCGGGCCAGAGTTTGGACTCGCCGTGGACTGCCATGGGCGATTGAATCCGAAACTAGCCATTCGCTTGTGCCGTGAGTTGGAGGACCTAAACCTGCTCTTCCTGGAAGAGCCAGTGCCCCCCGAGGGCGTCGAGGAGTTGGTCTTGGTACAGCGCGAGACCTCGATCCCCATTGCCGCGGGAGAGCGCTGGTCCACCATTTACGGCGTGCGACCATTCCTGGAAAAACATGCGGTTGACATCCTGCAATGCGACATTGTGAATTGTGGGGGCATCACGGGCATGAAGAAGATTGCGGCCCTTGCAGAAGCCCATTGTGTAGGCATGGCGCCGCATAATCCCAATGGGCCCGTCGCCACCATGATCAACCTCAACTATGCCGCCATGGTGCCCAATTTCTTTATCCTGGAAACGGTCGGCTCCGAGCGCGACGAACAGATTGCCGGGGAGTTCCTTAGAAACCCTGTGCGCAGGGAGGGCAGCTACATGCCACTCCCGTGCGGCCCCGGGTTCGGGTTCGAGCTCAACGCCGATGCAGTCGAAAAGCGGGCCCCGGTTCTGGAGGAGGGTACTCGCTAGTGGGATTTCCCATATTCGAGTTGACCATGGAAGTGACTCCCTCACCTGGCGCGCGTCGGCTGGAGAAGACCCGGGCAGCGCGCCACCCTCTCCCCCAAAGGGGCGAGGGCAGGAAAACCACGGCATCGCACTTGCCTCGTGTCCATGATGGATGCTTACACTCATCTCGATCTCACCTGCACGGACCCGCTCGCGGATATGGAGGCCCGCATGGCCCACGCGGGCATCAAACGGGCGCTGGCGGTGGAAACCTGGAAGGGTGACAACCTTTCCTGGCTCGAGCGATTGATCGCCGAACCTCCGGCACAGTTCCGCGTGGTGCTGTGTTTCCGCCCGGACGTGATGCAACCTTCCCAAGAAATTCTCCAGCGTGGTGCAGTCTTGGGCCTGCGGGTGAGAACTGCGGACCTGCACCGATTGCAGGATCTGGCCACGTGGCTCGCGGCTTCGGGAAAGTGGCTGGTCCCCCATGCCGAAAGCGGTATCGGAGCATTGAGGAAGGAATTGCTTGTGCTGGTCGAGCGCGCGCCAGGCCTGCAGATCTACCTTCCCCATCTGGGATGGCCACGACAAGATAAAAGGGACGATCCGGAATGGGAAGCCGCAGTCTCTGAGTTCCGCTCAATTCCCGGCATGGTCGTGGGGATATCAGCGCTGGGGCATTTTTCGCGAGAACCTTTCCCGCACGCGGACGTGAAGCCTTTCGCGTCACGTTTAATCGATATCTTTGGGTCTGCTTCGACTGTGACGGCAAGCGATTATCCCCTGATTGAGAAAGACCTGTATGTCGAATATTTGCAATTAGCGCAGGCCTGGATTCTCGACGTGGACGCCCGGTGGTCGCCGCGTTTCGAACAGGCGTTCGAAAACAGGACGGTGCATCGAGGTGAGGCCTTGGCATGAGCATTAGGTCATGGCGAACGATGCGCCGGCTTTCATTGCCGGTATAGCGAGGAAACTCCATGGACGAAGAGATCAAGCCAGGTGACAAGAAAAAGCTGGGATTCATCGGGATTGGAGTCATGGGCGAGCCCATGGCCGCTAACCTTCTGCGGGCCGGATATGACGTGACCATTTTTGACCGCACGTGCCGCAGGTGTGAAAAGCTCGCCCTCTTGGGCGCGACCATCGCAAGTTCCTCGTGCCACTTGGCCCAAGCAAGCAAAATCGTGATTACCATGGTGTCCGACACGGCAATGGTGGAACAGGTGCTGTTCGGAGAAAATGGGGCAGCGGAAGGTATGGAGTCCGGCGCGGTGTTGATTGACATGAGCACGATATCACCAACGTCCACTATCGAGTTCGGGAACCGCCTGGCAGCCTTGGGATGCGAGATGCTCGATGCTCCGGTCAGCGGCGGGTCCAACGGAGCCATCACCGGAACGTTGGGAATCATGGTGGGCGGCCACCGTGAGATTTTCGAACGATGCTTGCCCATATTTCAGGTCATGGGAAAGACCATCACGTACACCGGGCAGCTGGGCAATGGCCAGAAGACCAAACTGGTCAATCAAGTCGTGGGTGCCACCAACCTCTTGGGCGCCGTCGAGGGCTTGCGACTGGCGCGCAAGGCGGGCCTGGACATCCCCACAACGATGCAGGCCGTGATGAGTGGAGCGGCAAACTCCTGGATGCTGACCCATCTCATTCCACTGATCTTGAAGGAAGACTTCGCTCCCGGCTTTAGTATCCGGCTGCAACATAAGGACCTCAAACTCCTGACTGATTGGATCGCCAGCCTTGGGGGTGACTTTCCCGCCGCGCAGTTGGTCTACTCGCTGTATTCCCAGGCCATGGAAATGGGCCTCGAGCGTCAGGGCAATCAGGGTCTGATCAATATATGGGAACCGTAAATCTATAACGCGAAGGTGCCATATTGAGAAGGATATACTTTTCCTTAGTATTGCTTCAATGTGTATCGTTCGCATCGGCTCAAAACCGGGACCAGGGTTGGTCAGACCATGTTGATGTGGACTACTCGCATGCCCCTTCTGCCGCGGTCGAGCGGTGGCAGGATTGGAAATTCGGCATGCGCATTCACTTTGGCGTGTACTCCGTCCTAAGCCTTGATGCCTCTGTGCCTTTGATCGGTTCGGACAAGGAATTTCAGACCATCTACTTCACCCTGTACCAGGAATTTGACCCGACGGGATTCAACGCCGATGAGTGGGCGGACTTGGCCCAGCGGGCCGGCATGAAGTACTTCGTTGTTCCCACCCGACATTGCGACGGCTTTTCCATGTACGACACGCAGACGAAGGTGAAATCCATCCGCCGCATTATTGGGCCTCACGAGGACCGAAGTGAGCCGGGCATCGGCTTGACGGAGCCCTGCTTAATTCACTACAGCGTCATGGACACGCCCTATAAGGTTGACATCGTGGGAGCGCTGGTAAGCGCGTTTCGCCAGCGGGGCATGGGCGTTGGACTCTACTTCAACTGGGCGGATTTCCACGATCCGGACTACGGCGGCGATAACCGCAGCCCGTTTTACCGGCCCTCGTACTCGAATGAAACCGCTCCCGCAGAGTGGGGCGCCTTCATCCAACGCACCACCGATTCCCTGCGGGAAATCTGCACGAACTACGGCAAGATTGATCTTCTCTCGCTCGATCAGAACCTGCCCGAGTGGGCTTGGCCGGACACTGTGAGAATCGTCAAGATGATCAGAAAACTTCAGCCTGACGTCTTGCTGCGCAACCGCGGCATCGGCCCCTACGGTGATTTCTTGACGCCCGAGCATTGGGTGCCTACGGGACCCTCCGACCCCCGCCTAGGTGGGATGGCGTGGGAGGCGATTGAACAGATGACCTCGCGCTGGGCCCTTCAGGCGAACGATGTTTTCAAATCCAAAGAATGGTTGCTCTCCACGCTCATCGATGTGGTCGCCAAGGGAGGGAACTTCATGCCCGGTGTTTCTCCTCTGCCCAGCGGCAAGTTTCCACCCGAAATCATCGAGCGATTGGAATACGCTGGAGCCTGGCTCCGCGTGAACGGCGAGGCCATTTACAACACCCGCCGATGGAACGCCTACCAGGAAGGCGATGACATCCGGTTCACGAGAAGTAAAGACGGCGCTCATGTTTATGCCATCAGCTTGAAGTGGCCGGGGCAGAGCTTCAAGGTCCAATCGGTGCGGGCGCGCGAAGGTTCGGCCATAACCCTGCTGGGGACGAAGGCAAAACTGAAGTGGCGCCAGGGCCAAGACGGCTTGGTCATCGACATTCCCGATTCTATCGCTCAGCATAAACCTTGCGCGCAAGCCTACGTCTTCAAAATCGAGGCCCAGCCGTATCGAGAAAAGTACGAGTAACGCGACGCGGCCTCTTGGCTGGAACCGAAGGCTGTAGGGCCGAGCAACGCTCGGCCTGCCTGGGCCGAACGCTGTTCGCCCCTAAATCCTCGGCCAGCAACCAACCCACCGGTTTGCGGCTGATTTGACTGCTGCCGAACTCCAAAGCGCCTTCGGCGCAGCGGAGTCGCCGCTACGGGCCCCACCAAATGTTTGCCAATAAAACATGAATTTACGAAATTGCAATCCAACGCTCCATCCTCTGAGAAGTGAGGACAGGCTTTACGCCAACTCCACATGCACGATTTCCGCGACGTGCAGGGACGGAATTTCCACTACCACGTAGCCGTTCTCCACGGGAGCTGCCACGCTTCGTCCCGCTCGTATCAAATGAACTTTTTTCACTCCCCGGCCGCTCGGCAATTGAATCTTGGCCTGCACGTGGGAGAGCGGGACAAACTCTTGCCGCATGCGTCCGATATCCGCATCCTTGAATCCCACGTTCGCAAGGAGCCAAAGCACCCGATCGCCGTTGGCGGCCTGCCGCAAAACGCCATAGACACCCCGCGGGGCGGTGGTGGTGAAAGGCGGCGGCGCGTCATAGGCCAGGTAGCTTACCATAGAAGCGAGCAAGCGGCGCAGGGAAACGACGCGGCTGGAGGCATAGTGGGCCTCCAGGCTGCCCGAGACGTAGAGCGTACGCCCTTTGCCGTAGTTGTTGGCGATAATGGCCGGGCCGCGCACTTCATCCAGGCCCAGGTTCCAGCAATCCGCCAAAACTTTCGCCTCGCCCACGGCGGCCACGGGTAAGAGCTGCGTGTCGCCCATCAGCCGTGTACCGGGGCCGTAATCTCCCAAGGCCGGGTGTGATTCCTTCGGGCGATAGTAGCACTCCGAGAGGCTGGCCAGCGGCTCGCCTTTCATCTCGACACCCAGAAGTTCCTGGAGCATCCCCCCCGGTTTCAAGCGGCCCAACTCATCACAAAGTCCGGTGTCGTAGGTCGCCAGCAGGCTACCGCCCTCGCGGACCCAGTCGGCAAGTATGCGGGCTTGCCCGGCGGAGACTCCCGTGGCCCCACATAGCGCGATGACGCGCTGACTTCCAAGCCATCTGGCGGTGACCTCCGTGCTGGGGCATACGTCCAGGCTCAGGCGTTCGTCCAGCATCGCCAGCGCAAAACCCTGGCTCATTTCCACGTTCCAGGTTTTGCGATTCGTGCGCCAGACCTGAAGCGCCTCCCACGTCGGAACCACGGTGATATAGGGAACGGGGGCACTATCCTTCAGAAGGACTTCCACCCTGCGCATGACGTCAAAGACTTCTCGCACGGGACGGTCGCTGCCGCTGCCGCTGCCGTAGTAGCCACGGTTCAGAGTAGCGTACAAAGGTAGGTTTCCACAGGCGAGGTTGGTAAACCCCTCCATGAGGATCTCATCGCCGTCCTCCATGGTGGCGTCATGCAGGCCCCAGGGCTGGCAGTGTGGCGGCTGGCCAAAATTCGAAACGCAATAACTGCCCAGATACATCTGCGCCACTTTGTGGTAGGGCCGGGCCATCGACGCGCCCATCAGTCCCGTCATCAACCGGGTATAGATTTGCGGGCTGTGCTCCACCATAAAGCCTTCGGGAATGCGATATTGCCCCCGCAGGGCAAACCCCATCCACGTGTCGCCGTTGTGGCAGAGCATAAACTTCCCGCTCTCATGAATGATCTTCCGGCATGCCTCCAGCTCATCCAGGTTCACCTGGTTCCACCAGTGAAACCAGGCGATCCGCGCCTCCATATCCTCTTTATTCTGAAGCCGGTCCAGGTCCATGCCGCTGAACGCCAGGAAGTTTTTTCGGCACGACGGGCAGTAACAAATATCCGTATAGCCCCACCCGCTGGGGGCGTCGAAATAGACTCCATCGATGTCATGCGCGCAGAGTTCCCGCGTCACTTGGCGGATGCCTTGACGGTAGGCGTCGCTGGTCGAGCAGGGCTTCTGTATCTGGTTCCAACCCAGGTTGTTGTAGGTTCCATAAGGCTTGCCATCGGGGCCGCGCAACACCCAATCCGCGTACTCGGGGTGGCTGTCTGCCCAACCTACCACCATGGACGGATTTCCGAACTTGCTGTAGCAGTAAATGTGCACTCCGGCTTTGCGGCACTCGCGCGATACCTCGTCAATCAGGTCCCGTCCGTTCAACTCGGGACACACAGGGAATGCCTTGCTGGGGTAATAAGCCCAGTTGCTAACCGGCTCAAATCGGATCGTGTCACCGCCGAGTTGAATGGCCACTTTTACCAAGCGCCCTGCGTCAAATTCCCGCAAGTGGGGATAAACCGGCGGAGTTTTCCCGTCGAAATAAATGGTGCGGGAATAGCGTAACCAACTGGGGGGCTGGTAGCCATCACTGGCGGGTTGGCCCTCGGGGAGCGGCCCATCTCCCGCGATTGCCCCTTCGCCCCGGGACGCTGCCGGTGAGGCTGAAAACGCTGCAACCCCTGCCGAGGTTATTAGAAATGCCCTTCGATCCATGATGTTCTCCCATCTCTAATTCTGAGTTTGCTTTTCATCAACTACCTTTTCTTCGTAAACGTCGTGGCTTAAAACCGCAACTACATTGTGTTTTCATAAACATTCCGGCTTCGAACGTATAAATAAGTTTGTTTGCTCCCCCGTGCCTCTCGGATCAGACAAAAAGCCGCTGAATGGTCGACACTGATTACGGCCCGCAACCTGAGGCCCGTTCGTCCGCTGAACTGTCGACCGACTTTAAACTGCGGATGTCTGGCGAAATAGTCTAGAGAAAAAAGTCTGGACTTAAGCAAAATGTCGATCACTGCGGGACCACCGCGGCGGGTCGGAGAAGGAGCACGGCAGGACCCGCTCTCCGGTCCTGCGGCTTTTCCAGCAGCGCAGGTCGTTTCCGCGCCGCACAAGGGAGAACTCTTGTTCGTGGGTTTGTCACACGCAAAATCCAACTCACGATCATCTCGCAGGTTTGCGGTGAGGATCCGGCTCCGTCAAGGCGGGGATCCCAAGGATGAGCACATCCTCGAGTTCGCCGATCTTCCAGCGAACCAACTCGGGACTGAACAATCCTCCACGGCCCACCCCTCCGCCCTCGGAGGCATATCCGAGGCGCGAGTCGGACTCCAGAGTGGGCATAATCTTTTCCGCATTGCTCCTCTCCGCCAGAGCGATTCTTTGCAGGCGGGCCACGGCTTGCCTACGCTCCTCGCCGGAGCGGGCGGCGCGAAGGTCATTTCGGGCGTTAAGCCAATCGATTAAATTTAGGGTGCTGCGCACCGAGGATGCGATCGTGCGCCCGATTCCCAGTTCGGCCTGAACGGCTGCCCGCTCGTCTGCGTCCACCATCCGCCCGGCGTCTTCGAGTTCGGAATTCCCCTTCGCAAACCAATCTTCCACCTGGCCTAGATACTTTGCCGTGATTTCCGGCCCCCACGGCGCCGTCCACTTCAGATCATTCTGCCAGGCGCGGGAGCGGCCGAAATCGGCAATTGTGGCGTCCAAGAAGAGAGGATTGCTCGGTCCCTTTTGAATCGGCCCAGGATACCGAGCCACGGGATCAGAATACGGGTATGCGCGGATTCCTTCGCTGTAATCGTGCCAGGCGCGGAGGACATGATCGGCAGCGCCGTTGTTGAAATCTCTTTCGGCGAGCTCGCGCAGCAATTGATCCTGCGAAGGCATCGGGTCAAAGGCCATGCGGTTAATCAGTAATGCCGGCCGCGATGGCATATAGCCATAGTGGTCCCAGTTCGCCATGAATCCGCCCAGCTCGTATTGTCGGATCCTCGCGGCGCGCTGGTACCACTGTTCCATGCAAGGAATATAGGGCGTCAGAATGAACTCCTGGCTGACGGCGTGCTCGGTCTTGGCAATGACGGTGAGGCCGGCGGCCCGAGCCGCCTGATACTCCGATACAAACAAATCCGGCGGCCCGAGGTTCGAAATATTGTAGTCCTCCGTGTGGTTCGTGATTCCATCGCGGACCACGTCCATTCCCTTGTCAAAATCGCCCTGGATAATAATGTCTTTGGGAAGGAGCGGGAACAGCTTCAACACCCACTGCGAATGAACATTGTAGTTCCACGCGATGAGTTCCTTTTCGGAACCTCCCTGCTGATGCATGGCGGAGTCCAGCGTGGTCAAAAGCTGCGCGGCCACCTCCTGCTGGGTAAAACGGCTGCAACGCGGGCAGAGCTTCAGGTCACGCTCGGAATGGCCGCAGTAATAGAACCCCTCACTATCATAGATAACCATCAAACCCTTAATATCCGGAGCATGCCGAAACAGGGTTTGAACGACCTCGGCGTAGTAGCGCCGGACGATTTCGTTCGAAGTACACAGCGGCGGACCCCAACCGTAACCCCGCAGCTCGGGATGGCTCTGGAAAAAGCTCTCGGAAATATGATGGTTGTAACCTGTGGTGAAATAAACATAGACATCAATGCCGTACTTCTGCGCGCGCTTGGAAACGTCGTCCAGTCGAGCCAGCCGTTCACGGGCGAAGGGGTCGTTGAATTCCGGGAAAACCTTGGAATCGAGCGTCAATTCTTCCGTGCTGGCCCAAACCCAGATTCCATTGAAGCCGCTGTGCGAGATGCGTTGCAGCAGGCCATCAGTGTAAACCAAGGGATGAGAGACCTCGGTATATTTGCTGCCCCCTGGAACCACTGCCGTGGTAATCCGCCGCTGCAAACGGCAGTTGAGCACGACGGGACCCGCCTTGATCGATGGAGCGTGACGAAGCCGGAATTCGTCCTCGAGCCAGTAAGCGCCGCGCATCGCTCCACGCGGCGTGAGGGCGGCAATGCGAATGCCTTTCCCGGAAGCCTCGACTCGGAAACCTTCGGGCGTGGAGACGCCTTCCACGCCGGCCGGGATCACCTGCAACCGAACGGTTTGACTTGTGGGGCCCGCGCTAAGCTGCATTCCCGAGGCACTCTGGAAAAACTCCCGCAGGTCATCCGCCGCTGTGGTCACCACCAAATCCGCACTCTCTGGCAGGACTGACCATTGGCGAGTGATTACGACGTCTCCCTCTTGCGCCTTGGCTTCTGCGCGTGGAAAATTCGTGGCGGCTTGATACGGAGACATGTATTCCTTGGCGAACCCAAACCGCTGGTACCCTGCCGGAACGTGAGGTTGAGTCTCCGTCAGCACTCTATAAGCCACCGGCAGGTAGGGCGGGTAGTTGAGACCGCCCAGAGGTTTTGGTCCATAGATGACGTAATAATTTCCTTCCGGAATAGATCCTGCCGCCGCGGACAGCTCAAAATAGTATTCCTTCCCCGCCTCCAACCGGATGGGCTTCACGTGCCCTTCCCACCACAGGTCGAAGCTGGGATCAATCGTGTTCGCCGGGACGCGCGCTTCGCCAATGTCCGCACCGCCCTCCTGGCTTCCAAATCGCATGATGAGGTCGCCCGGATAGCCTGCTCGCGACGCCTTGATCGCCATTCCAGCAAAAACAGGCGAAGCCGTACCTACTCGGAATCTCCCTCGCACCAACGATTCTTTGCTCGCGTCGAGCTCGTGAGCCAGGTAAGGCAGTTCCACCGTGTCCGGCCGGTACATATGAGGAATGTTGTCCTGGTCCTCCAGCCGTTCAACCTCTGCCGCAAGTGAGGCCCGGCAATCCTTGCAGGTTCTTCTGGGGAAATCGTCATAGGCATATTCCTGCCCGGACGCCTCCTCGGGCCGCAGCCATCGGCGGATGAAGTCCAAGGTGGCGTCGCCATGAATTTCGTGGATGCCATCGAAATGAATGCGTGCAATCTGATCGCTGATGTCCCACGCTTTCGCGTAAGCAACCACTTGGTCCCAGGCCTTGCGGTGCCATTCCGGAGTCGTCGTGGAGTCACGCTCCGCAAACTCTACGCAAACGGGCCTCGGATACATGGCGGCGATGAGTTCCACGTGTGTGAAGCGATCCAAAACATCCCAGTTGTAAAAGTCCAAATCGGGGTGGCGGAGATAGCTGGTGGGCAATTCCTCATTGGTAATCTTGGCTCGCCAGTCGTTGAAATGGCCTGAGATGGCGGTGAATCGCAAGCGCGGCTCCAGTGGTGGCATCCAGATGGACGCATATCCGCCGTAGGACAACCCGTAGTAACCGATCCGGCTCGCATCGACAACGGGAAGGGATTGCAGGAAGTCGACGATTTTGTGAAGCTTCTTTTCCTCCAGGCTTGTGCGCATCATGCCCAGCGCAGCGGCCAGACGAATCAGGTTGGGGGCGGAAACCTCGGCCACGGCCAACGGTGTGGTTATGTAGGGGGCAAAGACAACATACCCCCTGTCGGCCAAAGCGCGACCGAACTCCCAATAAACCTGCGCCGTTTCCCAGGGAAAGAGGTTGACCCCTGTAATATTTATGGGGGACCCGCCATAGCCGTGCTGGCAAACCACCGCGGGCATTCGGGCCTGGGCATTACGCGGGACCAGTAACTGACCATAGGCCTCAACGCCGTTGACCACTCCCAGGAGCACATCATAAGCCATGTACCTGTCGGTGACGCGAATCAGCTTCGTGCGCGGATTGAGCGGCGTACCATCGTCGGGGATCACTCCCATCAGTCGGGCCAGGTCCTTCCGTAGATCTTCGGCGCGCTCAGCCCGTTGCGCAGGAGGCGTGGAAAGCAATTGCCATCGTTTGTCCCTTACTTGATCGCTTTCTTCATCCAGCCTTTGCAGGTAGGAATGTAACTGCAAGAACCGGTCATTGCTCATCTCGCCCGCGTCCTTGCGTGCGAACTGCGCCGTAATCGCCACGGCGCGCGATTCCCCTGCGCCTCCCAATCGAGCGACGATCCTCTTCGCCAGGTCTTCAAGCTCACGGCCATCCGGCTCCGGCATGATCGTCAGGTTATTCTGCTGCTTCAGTCCGTCGTAATACTTCTTTGCCCGGGCCGCTTCCGCTTCTACATCCGCGGATGCAAGTTGGCCCGCCGGCGTGTAAGCAATATCCAGAGGACGCGGGGCAACCAACGCAGCCACCTCGGCGTCGCCAAACTCGTTCATTTGACCATAGAGCATGCGGTCGACGGGTTCAGACCACGAGTTCTCCCGCGTCTCGAAATAGTTCACAACGCTGACGCCGGAAAAGTCAGGGTCGGCCGCCGCGGCATAAAAAGCGGTCATTCCCCCCTGACCGGTACCGAGCAACTCCACTCGCCTGCGGTCAATCGTCATTTGGGAAGTGAGAAAGTCGCGAACTGCCAGGACCTGCTGAACATCGAGCCCGGTCATCGAACGTCCGACGATAAAACCCAACTCTTCCAAAATGTGCCGCTCGTCCTTCGGACCGCCGAAAAGACCCAGTTGTTTGCAGAGCGGGCAATCGTCGGTCCGCTCCACCAAGAACGGGACGGCGACAGCGATGTTATGCTGCAAGAGATTTTGCATCCACGGCTCCGGCGTCTCACCCTCGATGGTTCGGGCAAACTCTTGCGCGGTCTGGTTTGCATCAGGGATGGCAATCACTGCGCCGCGAAGC
This sequence comes from Terriglobia bacterium, assembly GCA_030040295.1. Lineage (GTDB taxonomy): Bacteria > Acidobacteriota > Terriglobia > UBA7540 > UBA7540 > Bog-366. The sequence continues at coordinate 12,023 of JASHTZ010000448.1, forward strand.
GCGCCGCCGGAAGGAGCAAAGACCAGCGCCCGCGCGCTGAAGTCAGGTTGCAGCCACACCGTCACATCCTCAACTTGCACGCTGTCTCTTTCGAGAGGAACCCGGTCATATTCCGTTGGATGAAGGTCAGTGACGCCCAGCATCTTGACCAAGTGCTCGCGGTGCCTGGCGACTGATGCCTGATAGGCCGGCGGCGAGGAATAGTCCACATCCCGCCAAACACGCTCCCGTTCCGCCGGAGACTTTGCGATTTGGCCGAGGTAGTAATGCTCGGCCTGCCAGTACTGCCAGGCTGCGATGGGCCGATGATCAACCTCGGGAAGACATTTAGGGCACGACCAATCAGGCGGAAATTGATCCGGCAAGGTCAAAGGACCCGTCCCCTGCAAATGCGGAAAGGGTGCTGCCTCGATCCGCTCATTCTCGAAAACCTCGCGGAGGGCATCGTGAGATGCGGGAACTTGGCCGGACGTCATAGCTTGGGAGATGCCCGGATCTTCGGCTGAAGATCGAGCACTTTGGGAGCCGCGCAGAAGCTGGGCCATGGGCACGTGGCCCGTGACCGTCACGGCCGGAGTGGTCGTGGCGCCATCAGGTCCGTCACCCTGCGGCCTCACCGTGGGGGCATCGGCCAGCATCACGACCGCGATTAGAAGAATGACCCGAAGAAGCGAGCGAAGCTTATCTGCCAAAGGATTCTCCCAGATTCCACGTCGCGCATCATGTTGCTAACCGGGCGCGGGCAGCCGGGATTTCCGTGTCAAGCAAACGGCGGACAGAGCGAATCTTTTTCTCGATGCTCTGGGGAGAGAAAATCCCTCCCCGGCCGACCCCAATCGTCTCCTTGAGCCCGCTGTTCGCGTACCCCAGACGCGAATCCACCTTGACGTAGGGCAACGCCTGCTGCGAATTCAACAGTTCGCTTTCCGCGATCTCTGCCATCTGATCGAGGATCCGCGAACGGCGGTCGCGGTCGTCTTCTGTTGCCAAACTGAGGCGAGCCTGGCAAAAGGCAATGAAATTCAGGCAGGTGTCTACACAGGAGAGCAACACCTTTGCAATTCCGACTTCCTGCTCGAGGTTCTTTTTCTTGTCGGCCGGGACCTGGGCGGCCGCTTCCTCCAGGGTCGAAACGCCACGATGCCATTCGTCCTGCATCAAGCGGAAGTATTTAGCGGTGATTTCCACTCCATAGGGCATTGTCCACATCAGACTGTTGGTGAAATTGCGTCCGGCAGAGTCGACCGGCTGATAACTCGCGTCAAGGAACAAGGGGTGCGATGGTCCCTTCTGGACCGGACTGTGCAAAACGATGTCGGCGGAAAAAGGATAATCGCGCAGTGCTTGGGTGAAATGCGACCACGCCTCCACCACCTTTGGCGCCGCCGCGCCGAAATCCCGCGTGGCCATCCCCGACAACAACGTATCCAGATCCGGCTGCGGTTCCCAGGAGTACCATTTGGCGATTTCCGCGCATCGCGACGGCATAAACCCATAGTGCTGCCAGTTCATGAATGCCCCCGACACCTGGGGCATTGCCGTGATGTGCTCGAAACGTTCTATCCATTGCTGCAATGTGGGGATGTATGGGGTCTGGATGAACTCCTGGGAATAGCTGAACTCGGTTTTGGCCCATACCTTGATATTCCGCTTTGCCGCGGCCTCCGCCTGCCGCTGAAAGCGCTCGGAAGGCCCAAGATTGCTGATGGAGTAATCATAGATGTTCGCTCCCACCCCGTCCCGGAATGTCCCAAGTTGTGAGTAATAGGTAGTTTCAAAATTACCTTGGAAGATAACATCTCGAGGGAATAGCTCGATGATCTTCATCTGATTCGGATCGCCTACGGTCCAGGTCCCTCCCGAATAGGGCCAGGCCACGACTTCCGCGTCGGGGCGGCCGGCTTTCGCACCGCGGTTGAGCGTGGCAATAAGCTCCGTGACCACGTCAAAAGGCGAGCGGTCCTGGCAGCGGGGGCAATCCATTTTCCGGGCCATCCAGTCATGCATGAAGCCTTCGTTGCCAAAGATAAAGATGATCCCCTTCAGTCCAGGCGCCTGCCGGAAAATGCTCGCCGTTGCCTCCTCCAGGTATGTCCGTGCCTTGGGAACAGACGTACACATCAAAAAGCCGGTACCCTTCCAGCCCGCTGACCAGGCGCACCCTTTCACCTCCGGATGTTTATCAAAGAACGCTGGCGGCAGCAGGTTTTTCCCCAGATAAAGATAGACGTCTATGCCATACTTCTGCGCCCGGCGAATCATGGCGTCCAGGCGCGCCAGCTTTTGGGGCGCATCCTGTCCCAGTTCCGGGTAAATGGGAGACTGGCCCAAATCATGGATGTTGCCAAAAAGCCAAATGGCGTTAAACCCGTTGTGAGAGATCAGGGAGAGGAGGCCATCGGTGTAAGGATCGATGGGCACGTCGAGTTCCTGATCGGCCAGAAAGGGAGCGCAGGTAATCCGCGGGGTCAAACGGGGATAACGTGTTGTCGAGGTGTGCGAGAGAATCGGCCCGCCGCGCAGATCCATAAGATCCTCGAGGTGATAAAGCCCCCGCATGATCCCTCGTTCGTCATACCCGCAGACAATCACCGCATCCTCGTTTGCCTCGATGTGAAAACTCTCCGAGCGATCGAGACCGGCGGCGTAGGAAGGCATATCGTTGGGTAGACCTACGATCACAGCCTTGTGATAGCCGACCATCGTGGACGAATCCGCCAAATGCAGATCGACTTTGACGCCGGCCCTGCGGTCCAAGTATTCACGGAAATCCGCCACCGCCGTCGAGGCGACTTCGCCCGTCGTCCGATCTCCCACGATGTGCCAGGTTTCATCCAGGACGAACTCATCGGCACGCGGGTGCGGCGCCGGGTAGTGCACCGCTTGTGCATAAGGCCCGCGCACTAACTCCTCGACAAAGCTGAACCGTTGTTCACCCTCGCTGTTGCTTTGTGAAATGCCGTTTGGCGTGAAGAAGATTTCAAAGGCAAAATCGACATCGGCAGTGGCTTGCCCATCCGAATCCAAGGCCTCACCACCTGGGTAGTCGGGAGTCTTCACGCCGTAATCCCGGTTTTCAGGCGTTTCCCCTAGTGTGTTCGTCCCGTACACCAGATACCCTTCTCCCTCCGCGGTAGAACCGCTCAAGGAGAGATGCAGGAAGTATTTCTGGCCGCCTTCGCAGGGGCGCGGGGCGAATTCGCTTCCCAGAAAGTACTCGAAGAAGGGGCTGACGGTTTCGGATTTAATTAATCCGCTAGCGATATCCTCAGCGCCGAAGCGGCGGCCCAAGCGGTATTGGAGATCAGGCGGATTCCCCAACCGTTGCACCTTCACGCGAAAGCCTGTGATCTGGCTGATGCCTTTAGGAACGGTGAAAGACTGGCCCAGCGACGGGTGCTCGCGATCGAGCGCGCGAAATATCACCTGGTCGGCCACCGGGTCATAGTCGTGCTTAATGAACGTCACATCCGCACCCGCAGCTTGTTCCGGCGAGTCCGGCGTGCCCATGGCCCTATGGGCGGGGAAATTGCCCCTAGAGAACACGAAACCCGCGGTTCCCGTTCGCTTCAAAAAATTTCTGCGGTTCACGAAAGCCTCCGAGGGATTTTACGATATTCCCCTCGTTGATTCCTGATCCGATGAGGAGGGTGAAGGAGATTCAGTTGGACTTCCACGGGTTTTTGCTCTACCCAAGACTGCGGAGCAGAAATCATCCTCCGGCAAAGCCGCAAGCGCTGCCGTGACTGACCCTTAAAGGGGCCTACCGCTGTCCCGGCGAAAAACCCCAGATCCCTTTTGCCCTTCTTCCCTCTCCCCTGGGGAAAGGGAAGAGGGAGTTGGGTTGAGGGTCTTGTCGAAACGATGAAAGCCGGGGGAGTGCCGACTCCCGGAACTCTCAAACACTTCTCAAATTCTAAAACATGTACTTCAGCGTAAATTGAATCACTCGGGGCGGTCGTGTGCTGATGATTTGGCCAAAAGTGCTGCTCGTATACGTATAGGACATATCGCCCCACTGCGTGTGGTTCCAGGCGTTAAAGAAATCGGCGCGAAACTCGATTCGCCCACTTTCCTTAGGGAAGTGAGTGGGAGTGAGCTTGCTGAAGCTCAAGTCCCAGTTATTGGTACCAGGGAAGGTCACGGCGCCCATGGGCGAGTTTGGCCAGGTACCAAAGGCGGGCTGGGCAAAGCAATTGGTGTTGAACCACTCCAGCCGCGTTCTTCCACCTGGAATATTGTAGGGGTTACAGACACGGTCGGGGAAATCGGTTACTAAACCGGTGTCGGTTTCATCGATGGAATCCGTAACCTCCATTGGGGCCCCTGTCGAAAAGGTTGTAATTCCACTGATGGCCCAGCCGCCCAAAAACCCTTGCGTGATTGCGTTCCCGGTCCCCAGGAAGGTTTTCCCTCTACCCAGAGGCAAGTCGTAGTAATAACCCGTGACGAATCGTGCTTTGGGAGTAATCTGCGAGGGGCCTGCCAGGATGTAGTTGTCATACGTATTCGATATTCCACCGTCACTGTTGTAGATATTCGCCGGTGACATGTTCTTGGCCCATGTAAAAGTGGAATTCATCGACAAGCCGTGCCAGGGATTGTTTTTGAGTGACATGGTCAAGCCGTTATATTTCGCCCAATTAATCGGGATCCAACTGCCAACCTGCCCCCATTGCGGGAAGATGCGGCGGTCCTGGAGGCTGACGCTTGCTAAGGAGCCCACCGGAAGCTGAGCCGAGTTCAGGTCTACGAAGAATTGCTCGTGAACGGTATGGCTGCCTACATAGTCCAATTCACCCGACCATTTGGAGCCAAATTTCTTTTCCAGGGAAGCCGACCACTGATACACGGCTGCCGTGGGATAGTGGGGTTCTACCACTCGGAAAGTGGCGCCTGTATTGGGCACGGGAATGGCGGCGGGTGTGGCGGCGCCGAATTGATTCCTCATCAAGTCCGGGGGCTCTTCGGTGGTAATGTCAGGAGTGAGAAAATCGCTCAGGGTAAAGGGCGGCATGCCGGTCTGGATGTTGGAGAACTGATTGGTGTTCAGATTTCCATCCATGAAGATCCCGGACGCGGCACGAAATACGGTCGAGTTATTGACCGCAAGAGCCAGACCGAGGCGGGGTTCGAGATTGAGCCCCCCCGTCGTATAAGCCGCGCGGGGGACGCCGGAGTTGCGCGCGCCACAGGCCCCATAACAAGCGGAAGAACTCAGGTAATCCAGGGGGTTCTGCAAAACATACTGAAGCTGCCCCGTGACAGCATTCCAGTTCGCGGCCGTGTTTCTGGGGACCAGCCAGGGCGTCCATTTCTCATACCGCAAACCGAAGTTCACCGTCAGTTTATGGGTAACGCGCCAGGAATCTTGTGCAAACGGACCCACATAAGTTTGATATCCTGCGTACGGAGCCGGATAAATGTTAACCCTGCCTCCGTTAGTCGCTCCGATCAAATAGTCAGCCAAAGGATCTCCACCAGCTGCCAACCCCGATGCGACCTGCGCGGCCGTACACGTCGAGTTTCCTGACGGGCAGGCCGCCGTCCAAACTGCGGCGAAGCTAACGTCACCTTGATCAAACGACGTATCTTGATATAGGAAGCGGCGATTCCGAAGTTCAGCGCCAAACTTTAGATTGTGCTTTCCGTAAGCGTAGGAGAAATCATCTTTAATCTGCACGTCGTTTTCCCGGGTCTCAAGAATATAGCTGCTGGGAGTATCCATCGTGTAGCCCGGAACGCCCAGAATCGGTCCACCCGGCTGGTTTCCCACGCCCACTAGACCAATCGCTTCCGCAACGTTTCCATGTGACACGTTTCGGGTATCATCCCAACTGGGATCGGACCAAGCCAGCATCAGGTCGTTTACCGCTCGGGGACTCAAAACCTGTGTCCAGTGGGTAACGGCTTGGCTGGTACCGTAGGGGCCGAACCCTCCCTCTAAAGGTTCCAGACCGCCCGCCGCCTGGTAAACCGTCGACCGCGTAAACCGTCCGTAAATGGTGGTGTTTGGACCAAAGGCGTAATCGACGCGCAACGTCCCTTGATCGGACTGCATAGACGTTCTTTGCAAACCTATGTACGCCGGCAAATTATTGACTGTGCCGTTGGGGGGCTCAACCCAGTTCTGGAGATACGCCAGCATGGTGGGGTCAGCACATGTCGGTTCAGGAGCACACAGGGTCGTGGCGCCCAAGGGGATGATGTTCCCAGGAAAAGGATTCCGCAAACCCGTGGTAGCGTTGTAGCTCCACGGATTGTAGATAGGTGGAGTGTCGGGCGCTGACGAAAAGTTTCCTTGGCGGGCTTGCGCCGAGGGGACGTCGTCGTAAGCTACCGTCCGCTGTTCAAGCCGGTACCCTTCGTAATTGGTAAAAAAGAACAACTTGCTTTTCTTAATGGGGCCGCCAAAATCCCCGCCAAAGGTGTTTTGCTGGTAGCCGGGGAGCTTTTGCGCCAGCAAATTGGTGAAGAAAGGCGTCGCATCCAAAACGTTATTCCGCAAGTAGTCGTACGCCTCTCCGTGATAACTGTTGGTGCCGCTCTTGGTGATCACGTTGACGACCGTAGTGCCATTGCCGACCTCGGCGCTCATGTTCCCGCCCTCGATTTTCATCTCGCTGATCGCCGCCGGCGAGAGCAGCAGAGTTGACTCCTGATAATTCGCCGCCTGCGCCATCGCGCCATCCAGGGATACGTTTTGGGCGCTGTCACGTTGACCATTTAGAATCACCCCCGAGGGCATATAGACGTTTGCGGCGGTGACGACGTTCAACGAGAACCCCCCAAAGGTCACTGCCGCCCCCCACGAAAGGTCTTGGGGAACTGCGCCCGGCGCCAGATTGGCCAGGTAGAACATGTTCTGCCGCTCGATGGGAAGATTGGAAACCAACGTTGGACTGACGGTTTGGGAGATTTCCGCTGTCGTCGTCGTAAGCAACTCTTGGCCCGTCCCGGAAACATTGACTTGCTGAGACACTGTGCCCAGTTGGAGAGTGATGTCCACAGTCGCCGGAGCGGCGACTTCCACCTCACGGTTTTGCACCACGGTCGTCTTGAAGCCCGGCTTACTCGCCGTAATTGTGTAGACGCCCGGCAGCAGCGCAGGGAAAGAATATGACCCGCCGGCGTCCGTTATGGTTTCCCGCCGCACGCCGGTGGCCTGATCCTTCACCGAGACTGACGTCCCCGGGACGGTGGCCCCCGTCGGATCATAGACTACACCGCTTATACGTGTTGTCGTCTCGACTTGCCCGTTCGCTCCCGCGGAAAAAATGAGCAAGAAACCGAGGCAGAGCCCCATCCAGGCCCATGACACGGCCAAAGTGTGTCGACGTGAGCCATTGCGAGCTTCCATTCGTTTGTCCCAACTTTCTTTGCGCATAGCCATCACTCCTCCTTGTTGAATCCCAAGAATCGACGCAAAGCGCAAACCGTCCCCGCGCCCCGGGCTCTCCCAAGGCCGGTTCCCGCGGCTCTGGAATGAATATCGACCTTTGGCGCGCACATCCGCGCGTCAAGGGTAATCCTCATGGGTGTTTTAATTGGGGTTGACGTTTGGCTCTCGTCTTTGCGAGGGCCTCCATGAACTGCGCAATGGCGCTTCCGCTCTGATACCGAATGTAGTCGCTGCTGGTGCTGCAACCTTCGTGCGTTAGAAAAAAGCATGTAAAGAACCAGTGACCGCTGATCAATCCTAAAATCAGCAGACGCAAGTGACGGTATGGCCGATACCATCGCGTGTCAAATACAAAGATTTGCTGATATCGATATCAAAATTGGATGCGTTTAGAAAAACCACCAGAGATTGGAATAATCCGGACTAGCTGTCAGCGCTGCGGTGTTCCTTAAACAACCGGATCAATTCCGAAAGAACCTTCGAGAGATGGTCGGACTTGCAGAAGACGATCCCCACCTGCCGGGATAGTCGATGATTGCGGATCCTGAGGCAATGAAGCTCCTTCCGTTTCACTTCATCGGCAATCGCGCGGTGAGGAATGATGGTGATACCCAGATCGATTCTTACCAAAGGTTTTATGGTCGCCACGTTCTCCGACTCCATGGCGACACGGGGAGTGATCCCAGCACGGCGGAAGAAGTCGTCGATAACGGCACGCGTGTTGGTGTCCTTGGCAAACGTAATCAGGGGATATTGGCCGAGTTCCTCCGCATTGATCCAATCCTTTTTCGCCAAGACCGGATGCTTGACGCTCGTCGCGACCACCATTTCCTCAGTCCACAAAGGAATGACGGTTAATTCGCGGTGCCGGACTGGCAGAGTAAAGACGCCGAGCTCAATTGAATTATTGCGTAACTTCGGCAGTAGGCTCTCCGTTGCCCCCGTAACCACCTGAAGATCAATACGAGGGTAAAGTGCCCGGAATTTTTCCAGTACCGGCGGAAGGATATACGTGCAAGCGATCATGCCCGCGCCGATTCTCAACTGGCCGCGCTCCAGGCGGGCAAATTCCGAGATTTCCAGGGCGGCATTGCGCAAATCTTGAAAGATTTTTCTCGCGTAAAGAAGCAGTGTCTCACCCGCTGGAGTAACATACACACCTTTGCTGACGCGCTTGAAAAGGGGCTCGCCAAATTCCTCTTCCAACATCTTGATTTTGCGGCTGATCGCCGACTGCGCTACGTGAAGTTGCTGCCCGGCGCCGGTAAAACTGGCGTTGTCCGCGACCGCAATAGCCATCTCAAGCTGCCGAAGATCCATCCGCGGATTATATCAATAGCAATTATCCTCCGGCAAAGCCGGTGGCCGTAGGTAGCGTTCTATAAGTGCGTTGCGAAGAGGCCCCCGTGGCCGAGCAAGCAGCACTCTGTGCCATCACGCGCCGATCGCCCGGAAGCTATTGATGGCATGAAGCAATTTGAGGGTTTCATTCCAGGCAACAAAGCTTCCCCTCCCTTGGCAGGCACGAAGAAACTCCACATCCTGAACATGAATGGCCTCTTCATAGGTTTCCTGTCCGTCGCCGCTGAAGGCCAATTCCGGAAGGTCGGATTTTGCATAGCTGAAGCCGTCCGTCTCGATCGTGTGATTTTCTCCCACAATCATCACGTGGATATAGAAGAGGTGCGAGGCGTAGCTTACCGTGATGGTGACGGGTCCGCCCGAGGAAAGTTTTCCCAGGAGAGCGACGGATTGAGGCAGGCGCACATCCGGCAGCGCCACACATCCGCTGGGCTCCAAGTTGCCGCACCAGTAAAACACCAGATCGATGGGGTGAGCGGAATGGTGAAGCAGCGCATTGTCAGTCCAACTGCGTTCGCGAAGTTTATGATATCGTGTGTAGTTGATTTCCCGAATCTCGCCGAGCAGTCCCGATTCGAGGCTTTTTTTGACTCCGGCATAAGGCTCCATAAATCGGCTGGTGTGAGCACAACCGAGTTTCACACCTCGCCGGCCGGCGAGAGTGGCCAATTCTTCGGCTTCCGCCGCGTTTTCACAGGGAGGCATTTCCACGAGGGTGTGAACCCCCTGATCGAGGCACTCTCGGGCCTGCACGAAATGGGCGGTGGAGGGTGAACAGATAATCGTGGCGTCGGCACCTGCCAACGCTTCCGCAATGCTTCCACACGCCCGCGGGATGCAATGCGCTGAGGCGAAAGCCTGGGCCTTTTCGGCCATGGGCCCATAGACCGAAACCAGTTGGACGCCGGACTCCGTTCTTAGCTTCGCCGCG
>JASHTZ010000449.1 GCA_030040295.1 Terriglobia bacterium
ATCGCTGCTGCATCTCAAAAATCCGGCACGTAGTGTCTAGGTGTGGTAACTGTAGCGGCGGTCTATTGACCGCCGGCGACGCTCATAGAGCGTCGCTACAGCGAAAAGCCGTATGCGGGTCCACTTGCCTGTTAGCGCGGCCGCGTGGCAGGGCCGATCTGCTTCCAAAGTTTGTCCCACCACCATATGCCGGCGGCGGCATCCACCGGCAGGCGGTACCCGAGCTGATGCGCCAACATCACGATTTGGCCGCGATGGTGAGCTTCGTGCGAAAACATGTAGGCGAACATGGTGGCCCCGGCGGGCCAGGCGCGGACGTAACCGTCGCGCGTGAATTTCGTCACGCGGCGCTTCGGGCCGCTCGACAATGCGTCGGTGAGCATTTTGAGGCACGCCGCGGCGCTCTGCCGGTGCGCGGCTGCGGCCTGCTTCAAAGTGCATCGGTACGGGTCGAGCCGCGCAGGCCGCTTCAAGTGCGGCGCGGAATTCCGCAGCCACGTGAGCCGGACGTTGTGCAGGTGCGCGAAAATCGCGGCAATCGTCCGCCCGTTGCCTTTCGTGCCCGGCGGCTCCGCCCGCCACGCCCGCGAATCAAGATGCGCAAGCAGGAGCTGGTTCATCGCATCATTCGCCGCGTAGGTTTCAAGCAGAACGGTGCGAAGGTCGGCAGGATTTGGGTCGAGTAATCGCGGCATCGCGCCTCCCGGTAGTTGAAGAATACCTGAGGTGTTGGCTGCGGTCAGCGAATTTTTGACGGCAGCTTCTTATTCGCTCCCGCTGCGGCCGCGTGGCTCGTGACGGCATGATACAATCAGGCCTACAAGGAGGTCTCGATGACGCGAAAATTCATTCAGACAGTTTTGTTTGTCGTCCTCGCACAAATTCTCGTAAGCTCCCCAGCCTTGCGTGGGCAGACGCAGAAGGCCAATACTCCTTACCCCCACATGGCGCCGCTTGACCAATACCTGATGCCCGACCGCAACGCTGAAATCGCCCTGGCGAAATCCGCTGCGCCGAAGGCCATTTCGGATGGCGCGGAAGTCTTGGTCCTTGGACGGAAGGGGTATGAAACGGCTGTGAAGGGCACAAACGGCTTTGTGTGCATCGTGGAGCGAGGCTGGACTGCTGAGATCGATAATCCGAATTTCTGGAACCCCAAGCTCCGCGGGCCGCTCTGCTACAACGCACCCGCAGCGCGGAGCTATCTTCCCATTACCATCGCCAAGACCAAACTGATTTTGGAAGGAAAATCCAAAGCTCAAATGGTTGACGCCATCTCGGCCGCATTCGACAAAAAGGAATTGCCCGCACTTGAACCTGACGCGATGTGCTACATGTTGTCGAAAGATGGCTACCTGGACGACCAAGCCGGGCACTGGCACCCGCACTTGATGTTTTTTGTCCCTCTCACTGAAGGCAACACCTGGGGCGGAAACGTGCCGGGCTCGCCCATCATCGCCGCCAAGAATCCCCAGGACCGTCTGACGATTTTTATGATTCCGGTCGCGAAATGGTCAGACGGTACGCCGGACGCACATCGATTCTGAGGCTTCTGTGACACGCCTAAGAGCACGAAAACGCTTCTGGGTAATGCTGGGTTTGGCTGTGACCGCCGGCATTTTGATGCTGCAACCTACGGTGAGAACCATTTGGTTTACCTTCCTGTCTCGCCGGTACATTGCGCATTGCACGAACGAGAACGACAAGTTGTGGCCGGAGATTGTGGCGCCAATTTTCGAACCGCTCGTGCCGGTTTGGACCACAATCGAACCGGGCGTCAGGATGTGGCTCGACCCTCACGACCTCGTATCCCGTGAGATTCTCATGACGGGGCACTGGGAGCCCGAGACGTGGCAGGTCATGGAGCCCCACGTCCCTGTGGGCGGGACGTTCGTCGATGTGGGAGCCCACATTGGGTGGTACACGCTGAAAGCAGCCAAAGCGGTTGGACCCGGAGGGCGCGTCATCGCCATCGAACCTGACCGCGAGACGCTCCGCAAACTCCGTGACAACATTCGTGCCAGCGGCGTGGAAGGAATTGTCCTTGTTGTGCCGGTGGCTTCGTATGATTCTGAAACCACCTTGCCGTTTTATTCCGCGCCTGCCGCGAATACGGGCGAGAGCTCACTCTATCTTGACGCAGCTTCTCAGGGAGGCGCGATCACTGCCTCCTATAGCGTGCGCGCCCGGCGGCTGGACGACATTCTGAGAGAGGCCGGGGTCACGCGCGTGGATGCCCTTAAGATCGATGTGGAGCGCGCGGAGGCGCATGTGCTGAAAGGCGCATCGGAAACCCTGGACCACTTCCGGCCTGAAATTTCTGTGGAGGTCGATCGCGCGAACCTTGGGGAAGTGAGACTCTTCATGCGCGATCATGGGTACGCGCCGAAAAAGCTTACGGAATCAAACACGGAGTACGTACCGGTGTCCTCGCCCTGGCAAAGTGGCATGGCGCCGTGATCCTGGTTCTCAAGCGGTGAGTGAATCCGTGCACGCCGCCCTGCTTCGAAACTCGGAGCAGGAACAAATTGGGATTGACATGACCTAGCTCACAATCCTGAAGCGATGGGGTTTTGTTATTGTATGAAATCGGTGTCCCTTGGACGAATGGTTTTTGGCGCCTCGGCGGCGCTGTTGGGCATCATTGCACTGATGTGGCACGACGCGGACACCTGGCAAACCCTGGTTCAGATCTGGAAGCTACCTTCCGGCGTCACCATCGGCAGTTGCCTGATGTTTGCTCAAATTGCCGGCGGAATTGGGTCGCAGTTTCCGCGCGCCGAACGCCTGGCCGCAATCATTCTCACCATCGTCTATCTGTTCTTCTCGCTGGCCTGTATTCCCGGCATCATCGCCGCGCCCGCCGTCTTCGAGCATTACGGGAGCTTCTTCGAACAGTTTTCCGCGCTGTGCGGCGCGATCGCCCTGGTCGCTGCAATGGGGGCGGGTGCAGTAATGGTAAAAGCACTCGGCCAGGCGGCGCGCCTTGGACTCGGACTCTGCGCGATTTCATTTACGCTGGGTCAGATCGTCTATTTTCGTTTTACCGCTCAATTGGTTCCCAAGTGGATTCCGCCCAATCAGAGGTTTTGGGCGATATTTACGACCATCGCATTTGCACTCGCGGCGATTGCCATTCTCATGAATCGCCAGGCACGCCTTGCAATGCGCCTGATGACCCTCATGCTGGCACTCTTTGGTGTGCTGGTTTGGATTCCGCGCCTGATTGCTCATCCCAGGACGCATTTCAATTGGTCCGAACTGGGTTTGACTTTCCTGATTACCGGCGCCGCCTGGATAATTGCCGATTTGAGGTCCTTCTGATTTAGTTGGCTGCGAAGCAGCTAATCCGTTGGGATATCCTGCATTGCCGGGGAGACAGCCGGAGTTTGACAATTTAGGGAATGAGGAATTCACCGCCCCACATCCTCTGTTCGAAATCGCCAAGTGCAATCCCAAAAGCGGACACAAGCCCTGTGGACGAACGTCCCCATCGGCCATATAATCCCTTTGAAAACAATTGGTTAAGTGGCATTCGACAATGGTATGCCCCTTGCTCGTTTCAGACTGGAGAATCAAATGGACATTCGACGGGATGATCTGGTGAAGAAGCGGCGCATTCGCCGGATTATTTACATTGTGGTTGGCTTGCTGGCTGTTGCCTCCGTGACTTTGGCGGTTTCGCGCCTTAAGCCCGCTCCTCCCAGCGTGGACAAGGCGACGGTATGGGTGGAACCGGTAAAGCGCGGCCCCATGCTCCTGGAAGTTCGAGGCTTGGGCAGCTTGGTTCCGGAAGATTTATTGGTGGTTTCCGCTCCCATTGACGGGCGCGTGGCCCGTCGCCTGCTTCTTCCCGGCTCACCCGTGACGGAAAACACCGTCCTAATGGAGTTGACCAATCCTGCGCAGGACCAGGCCGTCGTGGACGCGGAATGGCAGCTCAAGGCTGGTGAGGCTGAGTACACAAGCATGAAGGCGCAGCTCGATAGCACGCTGCTGGACGAAAAGGCCAAGGCCGCGCAGGTGCAATCCGACTACATCAAGGCCAAGCTTAATGCCGATCGTGACACAGAGCTGGCCAAACGAGGCTTGGGCTCTGAATTGAACGCCAAAGAGTCAAAAGCCGAGGCCGAAGCGCTGGCCACGAGCAATGATATCGTGAAACAGCAATTGACGGTGAGTGGGGCTTCCGCCAAAGCGCAATTGGATGAGCAGCAAGCGAAGGTGGAATCACTGCGGGCGATGTATGACCTGAAGAAATCCCAGCTCGATTTGCTCTCCCACGTGAGAGCGGGAGCGGACGGAGTTTTGCAGGAACTTGATGTCGAAGTGGGTCAACAAGTGCCCGCCGGTACTCCGCTTGCCAAGGTGATGCAGCCCACCCACCTGAAGGCGGAATTGAAAATCCCTGAGACGCAGGCCAATGAAGTGCTCATTGGGCAGAAGGCCTCCATCGATACGCGTAACGGAATTGTTCCAGGCCAGGTTGAGCGCGTTGACCCTGCCGTGGTGGAAGGCAGTGTGACGGTGGATGTGAAGTTGGAAGGTCCGCTTCCTCGGGGCGCCCGCGCTGACCTGAGCGTGGAAGGAACCATTGAAATCGAGAACCTTGCTGACGTCGTGTACATGGGCCGGCCGGCTTTTGGCCAGCCTGATAGCAAGGTGGGAATTTTCCGTCTGGATGAGGATGGCAGAACCGCCACCCGCGTCCAGGTGGAGATTGGCCGCGAGTCGGTGAATGCCGCCGAGGTTCTGAGCGGGTTGCAGCCCGGCGATAAGGTGATTCTCTCCGACATGTCGCAGTGGGACGCGTTCAATAAAATCCGGCTGGAATAAGACTCCAAGCCAATAGATTCGCCGATTGCTCGAATGCCAGGGAGACAACGCGAGCATGGCCGTCTTAGTCGAGGAAGCAATGGATGTGGGAACGCCCGCCCAGGGCCGTATTCTGATCGCCGACGACCAGCCCGACATGCTGGAATCCCTCGGCCTGCTGCTGCGTCACCAAGGCTATGAAGTCAAAGGGGTTAACACTCCGGAGGAAGCCCTTGCGGCACTTCGTGGTCAGGTTTTTGACCTTTTGTTGATGGATCTGAATTATACCCGCGATACAACCTCGGGCCGGGAAGGGCTGGATTTGCTGGCCAGCCTCGAACCTTTCAGCGATATGCCCATTGTGGTAATGACGGGTTGGGGAAGCGTTGACGTTGCCGTGGAAGCCATGCAGCGCGGCGTGAGCGATTTCGTCCAGAAGCCCTGGGACAATGCGCGGCTGGTGGAGACCCTGCGCCGGCAGATTCAGCAGGGGCGCCTCCGTCGCGCCGCTCGCCAAAACCAGCTCGAAGAAGCATTGCGCGGGCGGCAGGCACTGGAAGAATTGCGCGAGCGCGAAGCAGAGATCGCCGAAGCCCACCACATTCAGGAGCGACTGATTCCAGCGGAGCTCCCTCAAGTGCCGGGCTACGAAATCGACGCGTATTGGCGGCCCGCTCGCAGTGTCGGCGGCGACTATTTTGATGTCTTGAGGGTCGGCGACGATTCCTTGGCAGTATGCATCGGCGACGTCACCGGCAAGGGTGTTCCGGCTGCGCTGCTCATGTCGAATCTGCAAGCCACCGTTCACGGCTTCGCGGGGCCGGAGGCGCAGCCTGCGGAGCTTTGCGCGCGCGTGAATCAAGCCACACTGCCCCACGTTGGCGAAAATCGATTTATCACCTTCTTCTACGCGCTCCTCGATGCGCCGTCGCGCCGCCTGGCTTTTGTCAATGCCGGGCACAATCCTCCGCTTTTGATTCACGCCGACGGGTCGTATAGAAAGTTGCGCGAAGGCGGACCGGTGCTAGGCCTGGTGCGCGATTGGAATTGCCAGCAGGGGTTGGTGGAACTTGCCCCGGGCGACCGGTTGATTCTGTTTACCGACGGAATTACCGAAGCCACCAACTCCCAGGGCGAGGAATTTCAAGAGGAGCGGCTGCTCGCGCTGCTCACCGCGCATCGGAATCTGCGGCCGGAAGCAATCCGGCAAAACATCGTGGCGGTGTTGCACGAATTTACCGGAGATAAATGGAACGACGACGCAACAATTCTCGTTCTTGGTGTTGAGGGGAGCGCGCATTGACGACTTTGCTGCAAGACATCAAGTTCGGTTTGCGAACGCTGGCTAAGAACCCAGGCTTCACAGCCGTGGCGGTGCTCACGCTGGCGCTGGGCATTGGCGCGAACACGGCAATGTTCTCCGTCGTAAATGGCGTGCTGCTGAATCCTCTTCCCTACGCGCAGCCGAACCGGCTGGTGGCGCTCTACTCGAGTGACACCAACTTCCCCCGAATGTCCATATCTTATCCGAACTTCCTCGACTGGGTGCGCGACAACCGCTCCTTTTCCGACTTGGCGGCTTATCGCGCGGATGACTTCACATTGACCGGGACGGGCGAACCTGAGCGCGTGCCCGTGGAAATGGTCTCCGCAAGCTTTTTCCCGCTTTTGGGCGTCAAACCGGTGATCGGGCGCGCGTTTCTACCCCAAGAGGACCAGGTGGGAGCGGGGCCCGTTGTGTTAATCAGCGAGGGCTTTTGGAACCGAAAATTCGGCGCTTCGCGCGACGTATTGGGAAAATCCATCCAGCTCAACGGCGCGGCGTACACGATTGTGGGAGTGATTCCCTCGAGCTTTCACTACCACGGCAACGATTTCCATCGCAGCGACGCGTACACACCCATCGGGCAGCGGAATGACGCGACCTTTCGCGACCGGCGCGCCGGGATGGGGACGAAAGCGGTCGGGAGGCTAAAGCCGGGCGTAACATTTGAGCAGGCAAAGGCCGATATGGATTTGCTGGCTCGTCATCTGGCGGAAGCGTTTCCGGCGGCGGACAAGAACCAAGGCATCACGCTCGTTCCTTTGAAGGCCAGTATGGTTGGTAATATTCAGCCGTTCCTGCTGGTCCTGCTTGCCGCCGTGGGATTTGTTCTACTCATCGCCTGCGCCAATGTCGCGAATCTTCTACTGGCGCGCTCGACGGCGCGCACCCGCGAGTTTGCCATTCGTTGCGCGCTCGGCGCAGGGCGCGGCCGCGTGGTTCGCCAGCTTTTGACGGAGAGCCTTTTGCTGGCTCTGGCAGGCGGCGGACTGGGCCTGCTGCTGGCTTCCTGGGGTCTCGAAGGCGCGCTGAAAGTTCTGCCGGAGGCCCTGCCGCGCGCCGAGGAGGTCCGCCTTGACGGCCCCGTCCTGGCGTTCATGCTCATCACCTCGGCGCTCGCGGGAATTTTGTTCGGTCTCGCGCCGGCGCTTAAGAATTCTCGCGGTTCGCTACAAGAAGTCCTGAAGGAAGGTGGGCGCGGCTCGAGCGGCGCACGCCACCGCACCCAAAGATTTTTTGTGGTGGCGGAAATGGCCCTGGCTGTAGTACTGCTGGCCGGCGCCGGACTGATGATTCGCACCCTCACGGAAATCTGGAAGGTGGACCCTGGATTCAATGCCCGCAATGTGCTGACCTTCAACCTTTCGTTTTCCTCGACGTCCAGCTCGCCGGAAACGGTTCGAGCGCATTGGCGACACCTCCATGAAATCCTGAATGCCACGCCCGGCATCGAGGCGTCTTCTCTTTCGGCGGGATCCTCCATCATGCAGGACGATTCCGAATTGCCCTACTGGCTTGACGGGCAACCCAAGCCCTCGACCACCAGCGAAATGAGGAGCGCCCTTTTTTACCTCGTTCAGCCGGAATACCAGAAGATCATGGGGATTCCACTCCGCCGCGGCCGTTTTCTCGCCGATACTGACAACCATGGTTCCTCTCCGGTGATTGTGATTGACGATCGCTTTGCTCAAATCGCCTTTAAGGGTGAGGACCCGATCGGGAAACGCGTTCGCCTCGACTTCCTGAATGAAGCATATGAAGTGGTGGGTGTGGTCGGGCACGTTAAGCAGTGGGGCCTGGATACTGACTCGAGTTCAGCCATTCAGGCGCAATGCTACATGCCCCTCGAACAGATTCCCGATCAATTCCTGCCGTTGTTCGCCAGTGCTATGGGTGTGGTGGCCAGAACCAGTACCGTCCCAATGGCGGTGACCGGGTCAATTCGCCACACTCTGTTCCAGGCGGGCGGTGAGGATGTGATGTACGGCGCTGAAAGCATGGAAGGAATCGTTTCCGATTCGCTCGCCGCGCGGCGCTTCGCAATGATTCTGCTGGGAGTTTTCGCCGTCCTCGCTTTGATCATGTCGTGCGTAGGGATTTACGGGGTGATTTCCTATCTGGTCGGCCAGAGGCTTCATGAGGTGGGCATTCGCATGGCGCTCGGTGCCGAGTGCGGCGACGTGATGCGCATGATTCTGGGCGATGGAGCAAAGATGGCGGGCGCGGGCGTGGGCATCGGCTTGATTGCGGCTTTCGGCCTGACCGGGCTGATGTCCAAAATGCTCTATGGTGTGAGCGCACACGACCCGTTAAGCTTCGCGGCAGTGGCGGGCCTGCTGATTCTGGTGGCGCTGGTGGCCTGCTACATCCCCGCCCGGCGCGCGACCAAGATTGATCCCGTTGTGGCGCTGAGGTACGAGTAACACAAGCAAGTTTCAGGAAAAATATGGCTACGGATTCTCGACAAGGGGCCAATACCCTGAGTCGCTTGCCCGTTTATTCATGAAATGACCATGCGAAGAGCAAATGCCGGAGCGTTTCACACAGAGTTCACGGAGCCTATTACGGTTGGAATCGTCCCACGATGGAATCACAAAGTACACAGAGAAGTTCGCGGAGGCGTCTCCGTGTTCTCTGTGTTTGGACTCCGTGGCCTCTGTGTGAAACCTTCTTCGTTCCTCCATGGCTCCAGGAAATTCATGAATAATCCGGGCTAGGCAGGTTGAAGGGGATTGAAGAACTTGAGGCCGGGAAAGCGGGCGAAATCGCGGTCCGTGGTGGCGAACTCGGCGCCATGCTCGATGGCCAGGGCAGCCAAATGGGCGTCCGTCACCAAGGGGCCGCGAACCTGCCCCCGAGCCATCATGTCGCGCAGAATTTGCCAGTGTCTTTCGCCAGGATTCAGGAGGGTGATGTTGGGACGTTCGAGCCACTCGGCGACGATGCCGCAGGCTTCCTCGACCGTGAACGCGTCCTTGCGAATTCGCGGGTTGGTGCCGACACGCAGAAAAGCCAGGAGCGCCGCCCAGGGCAGACCTACGGCTTCGCCCCCCGAGAGGACGCTTTCGAGCCACCGGCGAGCCGCCGGATGATGAACGGAAGAGGTGTCAGAGGCGTAAAGAAGGAGGTTGGCGTCAACGGCAATCATCGGTGATAGGGGCCTTCGAACTCCTCGATGAGTTCCCACACCTTGTCGTAGTTGAAGCCTGGATCGCCCAGAGATCGCGCCTTGATTTTAAAAGGAGGAAGGGAGGCGGCCTGTGCGCGCGCGTTCAGACCGGTGCGCAGAACGCGGTTGACGATTTGCTTGAAGGGCTCGCCGGACTTGCGTGCTTCGGCGCGAAGCTTCGCGGCCACGTCGTCGTCAAGGGTTAAGGTGGTTCGCACATCATGATGCTACTCGATGAGCATCATGATGTCAAGCAATTGATGGGAATCGGTGCAACTTGAATCTCGAGGTGGCGCGAAAACTTGTAGCGGCGAGTTTACCTCGCCATCCTCGGGTCGTGATGATTGGAGTGATGGCGGCGTAAAGCCGCCTCTACGTCAAACGGCCCCGGTACAATCAGAGTTAATGGGACAACGATGAGCACTTTGCTCCAGGATGTTCGTTTCGGCCTGCGCATGCTGGCGAAGAGTCCCGGCTTCACCGCCGTCGTGGTTTTGACGCTGGCGATTGGCATTGGGGCCAACACCGCGATGTTCTCGGTGGTCAACGGTGTGCTTTTCGACCCACTGCCTTTTCCCGAGGCGGACCACTTGGTAGCGGTGCACGGAAGCAAGCCGAATTTCCTGCGGGGGTCGATTTCGTACCCCAATTTCCTCGATTGGCAGAAAGACAACCACTGCTTCTCCGCCATGGCCCTTTATCGGGGAACCGGCATGAGCCTGACGGGGCTGGGTGAAGCCGAGCGATTGCGGGCGGAGTACATCACCTCGGATTTCTTCACCATCCTGGGGGTGAAGCCCGTCATCGGCCGCAACCTTGCGGAGGGAGAAGACCGGATCGGTGCAGCGCCCACGGTTCTGATCAGCGAAGGCCTGTGGCAGCGCAAGTTTGGATCGTCTGCGGAAATTCTGGGCAAAACCCTGACGCTTGATGGACGCGGGCTCTCTGTAATCGGCGTTGTCCCGGCATCGTTTCATTTGGATTCGGTAATCGCCGGGGCCTTGGATCGGGATGTGTACGTGCCCATGGGCCAGTGGCAAAACGATGCGCTCAAGGTTCGCGGCGCCGGTCTGGGTCTCCACGCCGTTGCCCGGCTCAAGCCCGGCATCAGCATTGAGCAGGCAAGGTCTGACATGGCGGTGGTCACGCAGAATCTGGCGCACATCTATCCGGACAATGATCGTGAACTCGGCGCGACGATCGATCCGCTGAAGGAAGCTGTAACGGGCAGGGTGTGGTTGATTCTTCTGGTCATGCTGGGCGCGGTGGGATTTGTACTGCTGATTTCCTGCGTCAACGTGGCGAACCTTCTGCTCGCGCGCTCCACCGGCCGCTCGCAGGAATTCGCGATTCGCGCCGCCCTGGGCGCGGGCCATTGGCGGGTGATGCGCCAAGTTCTGGTGGAGACGGTCCTGATGGCTTTCCTTGGAGGAGCACTGGGATTGCTGCTGGCCGCTGCGGGAACGCGCTCCGCCCTCGTGGCGCTGCGCGTCGGATTGCCGCGCGCCTGGGCAGTTGGAGTGGATGGCAAGGTTCTGCTTTTCACCCTGGGAATTTCGATTCTTGCCGCGATTCTTTTTGGATTGGCCCCGGCGCTCAAAATCACCCGGCCCGATCTGGTCGAAACGCTCAAGGAGGGCGGCCGCGGCGCGAGTGGAACGCGCCACCGCCTTCAGTCGGCGTTTGTCATGGTCGAAATGGGCCTGGCCTTTGTGCTGCTCATCGGCGCGGGGCTGATGCTGCGCACCATGGCGCGAATTCTGAACGTCAATCCGGGGTTTGATCCGCGCAACGTCATGACGTTCAGCTACGCCTTTCCCCCCGCGATGAGTGCGTCAAGCGGTGAGACGGTTCGCGCCGCCTGCCGCCAACTCGACGAGAAACTCGCTTCACTTCCCGGCACGGAGGCCGTCTCGTTAACCTGGGCGGCGTTCCCGCTGAGCAGCGAGGATGACGAAAATTTTTGGATGGAGGGCCAGCCCAAACCACCCAGCGAGTATGAGATGAACTGGACGCTCAGCTACGTCGTGGAGCCGGGATATTTGAAGGCGATGGGCATTCCGCTGAAGCGCGGGCGATTTTTCACGGAGCAAGATGACACGCATTCGCCGCCGGTGGTGGCCGTGGATGAAATGTTCGCGCACAAGTTTTTCCCCGGCCAGGACGTCATCGGCAAGCGCATTCACTTGAACAACACGGATCAACTCGCCGAGATTGTCGGCGTGGTTGGGCACGTCAGCCAGTGGGGGCTCGACTCCGATGAGGCCAATCCGCTGCGCGCGCAGCTTTATCATCCCTTCGGCCAGCTTGATGACGGCCCGATGAAGCTCTCGGTGTCGGGAATCGGCGTGGTCATGCGGTCCGCGGTGCCGCCGGCCGGGCTGATCGATTCGATTCGCAACGCCACGGGCGAGCTGAGCAGCAACCGCGTGGTGTGGGGCTTCGAGAGCATGGACGAAATCATTTCGGATTCGCTTGCGGCGCGGCGATTTTCACTCATCCTGCTGGGTGCTTTCGCGGGCATGGCGTTGCTTCTCGCCACGCTGGGAATCTACGGAGTCCTTTCTTATCTCGTCGGGCAGCGAACTCATGAGATTGCCGTTCGCATGGCGCTGGGCGCGCAGAAACGCGACGTTCTGAGATTGATTGTGGGAGAAGGAATGGTATTGGCTCTGGCAGGCGTGGGATTCGGCCTGGTGGGAGGGCTCGCTTTGACGCGATTCGTCTCAAGCCTGCTCTATAACGTTCAACCCACGGACCCCCTGACGTTCATTTCCGT
>JASHTZ010000450.1 GCA_030040295.1 Terriglobia bacterium
ATTCGCCGCCTTTCCCTTTTGCCGACTGGTCGTGGTGCACGAACCGCTCGTAGCATTCCTTGCACAACCAGTCCTGGCCGTTGGTATAGCCTTCATCATGATCAGGTTCATTCAGGCCGGCCAGCTCCCACCAACAAATTCCGCAACGATCCTCATTCCAGGCGCCCTTGACCAAATCCATTTGCTCCGGATCGTAGGTTTGCCCGAAGTAGAGGAAAATCCTTTTGTCGGAGCGCTGCACCAGCGCGTCTCGTGGCGCCCAAGCTCGTTTCTCCCACTGGAATTTCCGGGAATAGTACTCGCCGAACTCGCGCACGGAGGCAAGGCTGAACGTTTCTCCGTGGATTTCGACGTAATCCCCCATCGACTTTTGAGGGATTTCGGCCACTCGACCGGGATAACGCTCCGCGCGGCGAAGGTCCTCACGGAAATCCGTAATGTCGAAACCTGCTTCGGCAAGGAGCTTTGCAGCGAGAGTGTTTTTCTGCAACATGATGCCAAGCACAAGGTGCTCCGTGCCAATGTGCTTGTGCCCCAACCTGCCAGCAGCGTTGGCGGCAGCAACCATCGCCGCCTTGGAGGCAGGACTCAACGGCATATCAACGCTGGTTGGGATTTTCTCACCAGGCGGCGACTCTTTTTCAATTCGTTTGCGAATTGCATCCGGCGAAAGTCCTGATTGTGACAACCTGCCGACGAGGGCCGTGTCTTCCCGGAGCAGACCGAGAAGCAAGTGCTCCGCCTCGAGGTAAGGGGTGCCGAATTGGCTGGCTTCGAAGCGAGCGAAGAAGATGACTCGCCGGGCTTTCTCTGTGTATCTCTCAAACATGGTATCCACCGGAAGGGAATTCGCTGAAGAGAACGTTTGACCTGTGGTGCGATGAACAGATTGTACCTCCTTCCAATCCGTTTTCCAAGGAGGATGAGGGGGCGTATACTGCTTGGGTCCTGGAGGCACAATGAAAACGTCGCCGCAACATTGGACCCTCACTCTGATTCTCTTGATGGCGTTTAACGCTTTCGCCGCCCTACCCTCCCGCGCTCAGGATTACCAGCAGGACGCTGACCGCCTGGCGCCGCTTCTGGATTGGCACGCCGGAAGTGTGGTGGCCGACATTGGCGCAGGTGGTGGTGAGCTGACTCTTGACGCTGCCAAGGTTGTGGGACCCACCGGGAAGGTCTATACCACGGAACTTGACGACAAGAAATTCCCGCGCC
Source organism: Terriglobia bacterium (assembly GCA_030040295.1). Lineage (GTDB taxonomy): Bacteria > Acidobacteriota > Terriglobia > UBA7540 > UBA7540 > Bog-366. The sequence continues at coordinate 1,219 of JASHTZ010000450.1, forward strand.
TTCAGGATCTGGCGGCAAAGCACAACAACATTACCGCCCTCAAGGCGGGCGTCACGGACACGAACCTTCCCCCCGCCTGCTGCGACTCCATCTTCATGCGGCTGGTTTACCATCACCTCACGAAACCCGCCGAAATCGATGCCAGCCTCTTCAAGTCGCTCAAACCCGGCGGCCTGCTGGGGGTGATCGACGAGGAGCCCAAGCCCGGCAGCAAAAGGCCCGAAGGCGTTCCGGAAAACCGCATCGGGCACGGCGTACCCGAGAAAATCATGATTGGTGAAGTTACCGCCGCGGGCTTCGAAGTGGTCAAGCGCATCGACGACTGGCCCGACGAGCACTACTGCGTGATCTTCCGCAAGCCGGCTAACTGAGTAGCCGGTCCATGGCGCAGGCATCATGCCTGCGCTTGTGGCATGGCCATTCTGGCCATGCGCACGGGCCGGCAGCCTGTGCCGCAATGGGCGGGATGCCCGCGCTACCGCTCAGCGGCGCGGAAGACTGCGAATGTCGCCCAGGATATCGGCAGGCTGCCAACCGTTTCCGCGATAGACCTTGGCGACTTTTCCATCCGGACCGACGAGCGCGGTCACCAGAGCGTGAACGATCTGGCCTCCCTCCGTCCAATATTGCAGGCCAAAAAATTCCGCAACCTTGCGCACCTGCTGCGGCGTGCCGGAGGCGAAATCCCAATGGTCAAAGGGGTGCGGGGTACCAGCGCAATCCAGAGCGTAGGCACGCAGAACTGCGGGCTTGTCGTATTGCGGGTCGATGCTGATGCTCAGCAGGTGGGTGAAATGGGAAAGCGCAGGATCGCCCTCCGCCTGCGCCAGAATCTTCGCGAAGTTCCGGCTCATCAAGGGGCAATAATCGGGCAAAGGGCAGCGCGTGTAAATAAAAGTCAGGAGCAGCGCCTGGCCGCGGAACTGATGCAGGTGAATCCGCTTCCCGTCTTGATTGACGAGCGGAAAGTCCGGCACCTCAACGCCCACGAGCGGGCGTGTGGATTCCGGGGGCGCGAGCGAAGCATCCTCCGGTGTGGGAGCCTCGGTGATGACGATACCCTCGAGCCACGAGCGCGCGCTCGTTACCACCAAAGTCGCAGAAACGGTTTGTCCGGGTTTGAGAACATCGAAGGCCCACCGGTCCTTGAGGGGATAGGCCATGGTCATGGCTGGCATGTAGCCCGGAATCGCCTCGTGGGCCACCGTCACCGTGCCGGCGCCGCGATCAACGCCAACCGCCTTCCCCTGCAAATCAAAGCGCCGCTGCGGCAAAGGCCTTTCCGCCCGGCACGCCGCGGACGCCAGTGCCAAGGATAGGCAGGCGGGCAAAACCACGCTCCATTGCACGCGCTCTCGGAAGGTCCGCATACAGTTTAAGATGACTCAACGCGCCGGCACGTTGACATCACGCTCAAAAATGGTATTACCATCGTCAATTCAGCCCGCACCACCTTGCCGTGGCACGGCTAGTAGCGGAACCGGTAGCGGAATTCCACGTAAATCTGCCGCGGATCGTTCCAGTGAAACCCTCCAAACGTCAGGCTGTTGTCGAGCTGCACACGGAGGTCCCCCACATTCAAGGCATTGACGGAAACGGAGTAATTCTCCGCGAACGTCTTACCCAGCGCCAGGTCAACCGTGGCGTGGGCGGGCAAATAGGCTCCGGGATATTGCGCGTTGGGCATGCCGTACAACCCGTTGGTGAATCCCGAGCCGTAATAGAAGTTCGCCGCAGCATAGCTTTGGCGCGGAAGCTCGGTGTTGTAGCCGAAATTCAGAGTGTTGCGCTGATCATGGTCGACCGGAGAGAAGCCCGGGGGAATGTCCAACCCGCAGGCGGGAGTGACCGGGGTCGGGCAGATCAGGCCGCCCGTAATCGGGGCAGTCGCCTCCGCTATCTGGTTTGAATAGGCCAAGTGAAACCGGCCGTGGCGCCACAAGTCGGGCGATCGCAGTGTGAGTTCCCAGCCATTAATCACCGCCGCCTGCCAGGTGATGGGCCAGAAAAGATTCGATTCCCCGACATTGTTGTGGTCCAGCCAATTCGTGGCCTTGGTCTGAAAATTGTCGGCGTCCAGCGTCCAGCCGCGGTAAGGGATGGTGACTCCGAACTGGTATTCCCGGTCGCGTTCGCCGTGGAGAGGGGCGAAGGTGAAATTTTGGCTGTTGGCCAGGCCGAGAAGCGCGCCCGTTGCAGTGACCACCGGCGGAGCCTGGTAGTAATGGCCATAGAAACCCCGGAATACCCAATTCAGACGTGGAACTTTCACGGCCGCGCCAAACCGCGGGTCAGTGACGTTTTCCGTGATGGAGGCGTTGAATTCGGTCTGGCGAAGTCCGGCGATGAGGGTCAGCCAGGGAGTGACTTTGAATTTGTCGTTGATGAACTCCGCGACCACTGATCCATTCACGCCGATAGAGGAGGGAGGGAAGTTCTCACTGCCGTCGTTAAATACGTTGGCGAAATAATTGTTTTGGTGCTGATCGAATGCATAGATCCCCCCCTGAAAATCGTTCTTCCAGAAGCGCGCGTTCAGGTTGGCTTCCACCCCTCCGTAATTGGCGTCCTGATCCAAAGTGGTGCTGACGGGATAATCGTCCGGGCCGCCATGGTAATGCGCGGCGTTGTAGTGATAGAAGGGCGAAAGCGTCATCATCAGATTGGGATCGAAAGTGTGGACCCAGGAGAAGACCACGTAGCCGTCAGGCTCCCGCTCGCCGTCGCTCAGGTCGTAACTTGGGGATTCGCCCGACGCAACCAGGATCTGGTTGCCCGTAGAGTTGGGGTTCGGGTCGATGGGGATCTGGTAATAATCCTGGCGCAGCGAAGTGACTAAACGGAATTGGTTACGGGCATCGGGATTGAAGATGAATGAGCCGAAGCCTCCGTAGCCGTTCTCCGCGTCGTGATAAACCTGTGGGATGGGGGTTTGGAGACCGTAATCGCTGCGATTGCCGTTTGCGCTGAGGTAATAGGCAAAACGCTGCGTATGGCCTCCGCAACTGAACTGGCCGTTGGTCTGATAGAAATTCCCGAAGGTGGCTACCAGGTCGCATTCGCGGTCGCGCTCGAAACCGGTGCGCGGGACGATGTTGAAGATTCCGTAGGTGCGGTCGCCATAGTCGGCGTCGTAGCTGCCCCGGAAGATTTCAATTTCGTCGATGTCCTTCGGATCGATCTGCGGGCCCAGGTTGGTGGCGATGTTGGTGTTGGGTATAGGCACGCCGTCAATCAGCCACTCCACTTGATGGCCTCCGCGCATATGCAGCATGTCGTGCGTCACGTAGGCAGCCGGCACGTAGTCGGTAATCATTTCCATCGCGTTGGTGCGGTCGGCGCCCGGGGTATCTCGGATGTCCTGGCGGTTGAGCATGGTGGTGGGTGTAACGCTGTCCGTTGCCGCCCCTACGGTGCCTTCCGCCACGACCACGGATTGCTTCACTCCCGAAATGGTAAGCATGAAATGCAGCACCGGACTGGTGTCGGACTGCACGACCACGGCCTGTCGCATCTCCTGGAAACCTTGGGCGGTGACGGTGACCGTATAATTCCCGATGGGCACGGCGGTGAAATTAATTTCGCCGTTGCTGTCGGACTCCTGAGATTGCGTCCAATCGGAGTTTTGGGCTTTCAGAGTGACGTGTGCGCCGGGAATCGGCCGGTGCTGAGGATCGTGAACCACACCCCGCACGCTGCCGAAAATCGTGGCCAGCGCGCTGGTGCTCGAAAACAGAATAATTGCCAAAACGCAAGCAGCTTTCTTCATTATGACCTCGCGAAAATATGAATTATCACCGCCCTTTGCAAGCAAGCGAGGATAGGCAGGGGTCGATTGACGATCCCGCTCCTACGCTGGCACAAAGCGCAGGGTGTATGAACTTGGTGCTGGTACGAGAAAAAACTAGAGAGTGACGCGAGGAGGTTGCTTAGGAATGCGCACGTGGGAGGGAAGCAGGCTCAATTCCGGCGCAGCGGGATCGAATCTCAACAACATGAACGGGTTCACCCAGTTGAGCTCCGTGGGCAAATAAATCAACGTGCTGAGGGCGGATGTCAGAAAGCTGTCCCGTGAGTACAAGCCGCACAGACCGCCTTTGCCCATGCAACAGCTTGCCGTACCGTGGCCGTGTCCGGCGCAGCAGCAGGCTGCCGGGAGACACGCGCAAGCATCACCTTGCGCCCGCAGGAATGCCCACGGCGCGCTTGGAACAAGCAGGGCTGCAATCATCAGAATATTGAGAAATCGAATGGCCTTGCGCATATGCACTTCGAGTTTGCCTAGAATGTTCTGTATAACAGAATCTGGCGGGAATTGCAATGGCAGGTGAACCTCTTTTCCGCGAAGGTGTGAGGAGAGCCCCTTGGCGACAGGGGGTGTTTCGTCGGGCGAAGTGGTCTGTAAACCTGCCGCCAAGGATTCAGCACCGCATTCGGACGGGTAAACTCAAGGCGCCGGAGGGCTGTGTCACTGAATTTCTCATCGGCCTATTCTTGGGAAAGCTTGAAGGGCTATCTGCACCCCTCTAAGAGCCATTCCTCATGGCACTGGACAGAATTTCAATGAGCCCCGCCGTACTCTGGATAAACGCGGATCGAAGACATGCCGGGAAAAAGTGAGCACTACGTTATTATTAATTTTTAATGATATACTTCAGAAAATTAGTACAAAAGTCTGGTTGACGTGTGGGAAGAGGAAGCGTAGTATTAGGATCCTGTACAAAATTACACCGATAGGGTGCGGGGGGCCATTCAATTAGGGTGGCACTATGGGACTAGCTTCCCACCCCGTCGAGATTGCGCCAGTCGATCATTAGCAAGCTGTAAGACGGAGGTCCGGTACGCGGACTCTCTTGAGCCTTTCCGCTTCAACTGACCGAGATGGGGATCTATCTCAACAACCCGGGAGTTGAGTTGCTTCTCGTCGGCATGGCCGTGACGATCTTGTTTGTGGGCCTGTTGGTCCCCCACCTGCGCACGCGAAGTCAAAGGCTGCGGCGCAATACGGACATCTTCTGGTTCTCCAGTCTGCATTTTTTCAGCAGAGAGCTTTCCGAGTGTCGTGATCCCAAACAGATGATGGACCAATCCCTCCGCGGCGCTTCGCAGATGCTGGGCACGCAGGAAGGTTGTCTGCTGCTGCAAGAGGAAGGCGGTGAAGGAAAGGTGCATTTCAGCACTTGCGGCCTTTCCACGCAAGTGGCGGAGCGGTTGAACCGGGATGCTTTGCGCCGCTTCATGCTCTCCAGTGGCGAGCGCTGGGGCGCCCTGATGGTTTTCCCCGACTTGCGACGCCCGGAAATCGATACGGCCTGGCAGCGTGAGCCCGTCTTCAATGAGTATTGCGAAGTATTTAGGAGCGAGGGGTTGCGGACGCTCGTCGTTGTGGGTTTGCAGGTGCGCGAGAAATCCTACGGCGCTTTGATTCTCGGGTTCCGGGACTTGCGGAGCTTTGAGCCTCAGGAATTGCGCGTGGCGATGGCCATTGGCAACCACATGAGCGTGGCCATCGAAAACTGGTCTCTGAACCGGGCGGCGGAGCGGCGTGACGGCGAGCTAAAAATCCTGCATCGAGTCGGCGAAGCCCTGCGCGCCACTTTCGATCTCCACGCGCAAATTGGCATCCTCCGCCACGAGTTGAAGGGATTGATGGGGGCAACGAACTTCGGTTTGGCCCTGCAAGACACGCCGGAAGCCCCGCTGGAAGTAGTGGTGCCTTTTGAAAGCGGCGGCCCGCAGGGCACCGTGCAGGGCGGGCCGGCCAGTTCGCTTGCGCAATACGTGCAGGGAACCCGGCAGCCGTTGTTGGTGGCGAGTGATGTTCAAGGCACAACACAAAAGCTGGGCCTTGCACCCAT